>DASSNC010000061.1:0-38721 GCA_035688305.1 Rhodanobacteraceae bacterium | reverse complement strand
GCAGCCTCGGTCGCTATTACGCGCGTTATGCAACGCAGATGCGGCATTGGCACGCCGCATTGCCGCCCGAGTCGCTGCTGGATGTGCGATACGAAGATCTGGTGCTGGATACGGAAGGGACCGCACGGCGGATGCTGGCGTTCCTGGGGCTGCCGTGGGATCCGCGTTGCCTCGAATTCCATCGCAACACGCGCGTAGTGGATACCGCCAGCCGCGCCCAGGTGCGTCGCCCGATCTACCGCGGTTCCATCGGGCGCTGGCGCCCCTTCGAGGCACATTTGACGCCACTGGCTGCACTTGTGGGAGGTTGAGGCCGCAAGTATCGGGCGCGGTGCGCTCCGCTGCAGTTCCGGCACGCGCAGCCCAGGGCCCCGGATGACGATGTACGTGCTTTGTCGGTGCGGGCGGAAGTGCCTGCGGGCGTCCCGGGCGGGTCTCAAAACGGTGCCGCGGCAGCCCTTGTGCACTGCACGATGTATAGGCATTCATTCCCGTGTAGTGTGCCTCAGTTCCGTCAGCGAGGGCGTCGGAACGAATGGTGGTGCGAATGCGCCGCCATGAGTGCAAGGAAAGAACCCGGTGGATCAGATTGCGCCGGGCGGGGAGTGGTAACGCGGGATGCAATGGGGCAGTGTCCATTCATGTGAATGGAGCTGGCATTTTTCTCTTCCGAGGATCCAGATATGGTGAATCAACTCCGCTTGAAGAGTCTGGTCGTCGCGCTTGGTTTGATTGCTGGTTCGACGGCCTTGGCTGCCGCCCCCTCCAGTGGTGCCGTGATGGCACACGCGACCCGCCTGCATGCAGGCGACACGGTGGCCGGCCCGATGGCCTTGAATCGGTCGATGCGTATCGCTGTCTCGCTGCAGTTGCGCAATCAGGTGCAACTGAACGCGTTCATCGCAAACCCGAACCACCCCAATCTCAGTCCCGCCGAGTTCCTTGCACAATACGGACCCACGGCGGCGGACGCCGACGCGGTTGCGTCGTGGCTGAAGCAACATGGCTTCGTCGACGTCGCCATTTCAGCCAATCGCTTGCTGGTTTCCGCCAACGGGTCGGCAGCGAACGTGCAGTCCGCGTTCCGCACGAGTCTTGTGCGGGTGCGCACCCACGACGGTCGCGACGCCTATGCCAACTCCGCCGACGTGTCGATTCCGGTTTCGCTGCATGGCGTGAGTGGCGTGATAGGTCTGCAGACGGTGCATGTGCCACATCCGTTCCGGCACAAGCCAGGTGGCGGCGGCGGTGGTTCCATCATCGGCCACAACCCGGTCCAGTTCCCGTCGATCTATGGTGGAAGCGGACTGCCGACCGCGGCTGGTGTCACCGTCGGCATCATTACCAACGGCAATCTGACCCAAACCCTCAGCGACCTGAACACCTTCACTTCACAGAACGGACTGGCGTCTGTAACCACGCAGATCGTCAACACCGGTGGCACCGGCACCGACACCAGCGGTACGCCCGAATGGGATCTGGACAGCCAGGACATCGTAGGCATGGGTGGCGGGCAGGTTGGCAAGATCGTGTTCTACAACATTCCCACGCTGGCGAATTCGAGCATGGTGGACGATTTCAACACCGTTGTTACCTCGAATGCGGCCAAGATCATCAATGTATCACTGGGCGAGTGCGAGACCTCGGCAAAGGGTGACGGATCCGCTGCTGCCGCTGATGCGATCTTCCAGCAGGCCGACGCGCAGGGGCAGACCTTCTCGGTGTCGTCGGGGGATTCCGGTTCCAACGAGTGCGGCGGCAGCCCGAGGGGCAAGACTCCGAGCTGGCCAGCCAGTTCGCCGTATGTGGTCGCGGTTGGCGGCACCACGCTCAACGCCACGACCAGCAACTGGCAGGGTGAAACGGTGTGGTCCAGCACCGGTGGCAGCCCCAGCACCTTCGAACCGATTCCGAGCTGGCAGGTTGGGGTAGGCCAGAATGCAGGCAACTCGCACCGGGGCGTACCCGACATCGCGTTCGATGCCGATCCCAATAGCGGCGCCATCATTGTCGTCAACGGGAGCCCGGCCCAGTACGGCGGCACCAGCCTGTCGTCACCGCTGTTCGTGGGCTTCTGGGCGCGCATGATTGCCGCCAAGGGCACCGGCATCGGGTTTGCCGCACCGAAGCTCTACCAGCTGCCGGCGTCGGCGTTCCACGATGTCACGTCGGGCAGCAACGGCGGCGAAAGCGCGGCACCGGGTTGGGATTACTGCACCGGTTTCGGCAGCATCATCATGAGCCAGGCAGCGGCTTCGCTCTGAGGCCCATTTACCGTTGCAAATTCGAGCCCGGCTTTTGCCGGGCTCTTTTTCGGATCGGCGTGCGTGTTGGCTACACGCTTGGTTCGAAGCGGTTGGCAGCGCGGTTCTTGCGAACGTGGGCCGGGTCCCAGATACGGCCGTTCATCGCGATCCACACGCCGTCACCGAGGGTCTGCACCGCGCCGACGGCGCAGCCAATGTTGAATACCGCATCCGAACCCTGGAAGCGGGCGGGGTTCAACGCGCCGGTCAGCACGATGGTCTTGCCGGGAAGGCCCGCAAGTGCCCGCGCTGTCTCGACCATGCTGTCGGTGCCGTGGGTGATCAGGATGTGCCGGTGGGACTGTTGCGCAACCGCCGCACGGATGCTGGCGCGGTCGGCATCGGTCAGATCGAGGCTGTCCTTGCGCAGCACCGGCACCACGTCGAAGTCGAAGTTGACCCCGAGCTGCTCGAGGATCTCACCGATCTGCGGAGCGCCCACTTGATAATCGGACTTGGCATCGAAATAGACCTTGTCGATGGTGCCACCGGTGGTGATGATGGTGAGGTGCTGCATGGTGGCGGGTCCGCAAAGGGGGAACTGTCGATTATCGCAGCGTGTCGAAGTCCCCGCACCGGTTCGGCGCCGTTCGCCCCGCGCGGGGTGCGCGTGGCGGCCAGCCATGACATAATTCGCTGTCTTTTTGGTCGCCCAGCCCAGTGGCTGGCCGTCCGACCCACAGAGAGAGTTCCCGCATGTTGTCATTCATTACCGCTGCCGCGGCGCCCGCCGCACAGCCGGCAGCCGCCTCGAACCCGATGTTCACCTACGGGCTCCTGGCCGTCATGTTCGTGGTCTTCTATTTCCTGCTGATCCGCCCGCAGCAAAAACGCGCCAAGGAGCAGCGCAAGATGATCTCGGAGCTGGCCAAGGGCGATGAAGTAATCGCCGCCGGCATCGTCGGCCGGGTCGACGACATCGGCGACCATTTCGTTTCGCTGGAAGTCGCGGACAACGTGCGCATCCGCGTCCAGAAAGGTGCGGTCACCACGGTGTTGCCGAAAGGCACGCTGAAGTCGCTGTGAGTCGGCGCGTCTGCGGGCCATTGCCCCCCTCCACACCTTCGGTTTCGCATCCATGAATGATTTTCCCCGCTGGAGATATTGGGTGGTTGGCATCGCCATGGTGCTGGGCTTGCTTTACGCCGCGCCGAATGTCTACCGCCCCCAGCCAGCCGTGCAGATTTCGGCGAACCGCGACGCCAAGGTCGACGCGGCGCTGCAAAAGCAGGTCGCGGCCGACCTCGCCAAGGCCAAGATTCCCTACCAGGACATCACGTTCGACCAGGACCGCATGCTGGTGCGCTTCGAGAACACGCAGGTCCAGCTGCTCGGCTCGGATACCTTGCGCCTGGCTTTGGGCGGTGACTACACGGTTGCGCTCAACCTCGCCACCACCGTGCCGAAGTGGATGCTTGCGATCGGGGCGAGGGCGATGCCGTTGGGACTGGACCTGCAGGGCGGCGTGCACTTCCTGCTCGCGGTCGACGAACAGGCCGTGGTCAAGAAGCAGCAGCAACGCTATCTCGACGACATCCGTTCGACCCTGCACGACAAGCGGATTCCGTACGATGCCGTCACGATGAGTGGCGATGGCGTGCAGGCGGTATTCAAGACGTCGGATGATCGCGAGAAGGCCACTGCAGCGATCACGGCAGGTACCACGGACCTGAACTTCGCAGAGAGCCGCACGCCGGGCGGCGGGTACGCCATGTTGGCAACCGTCAAGCCCGAGGTGTTGCGCAAGCTTGCCCAAAGCGTCATTACCCAGAACGTCACCACCCTGCGCAATCGCGTCAATGCGCTGGGCGTGTCCGAGCCGCTGATCCAGCAGCAGGGCGAAAACCGCATCGTGGTGGAGCTGCCGGGTGTCCAGGACACTGCAGAAGCCAAGCGCGCGCTCGGTGCTGTCGCCACGCTGGAGTACCACGCCGACGATCCCAACGTGAACGTGGCGGAAGCGGTTCGCACTGGCAACGTGCCCCCGGAAGACCGGATTTACTACATGAAGGACGGCACTCCGGTCGTTCTGAAGAAGCGCGTGATCGTCAGCGGCGACGAGCTGGTCGATGCCTCGGCCGGATACGACCAGCAGACCGGCATGCCCGACGTGAATGTGACGCTCAACTCCAGCGGTGCCGCGAAGATGCTGGACTTCACCACGCAAAACGTGGGCAAGCGAATGGGCGTGGTGTACATCGAGACCACCCCGGTGGTGACGATGGTCGACGGCAAGGAAGTCCACAGTTCCAAGACCACCGAAACTGTGTTGAACAACGCCGTGATCCAGGGCGTGTTCGGCAAGAAGTTCCAGACCACCGGCTTGACGCAGAAGGAAGCGCAGAACCTGTCGCTGATGCTGCGGTCGGGTTCGCTGGCCGCGCCGATGAACATCGTCGACCAGCATGTCATTGGTCCGAGCCTGGGCCAGGACAACATTCAGAAGGGTGATCGCGCCATCGCCCTGGGGCTGGGATTGGTGCTGCTTGCCGCTGCGCTCTATTACCGGTTGTTCGGGATCGTTGCCGACATCGCGTTGGTGTTCAACCTGCTGCTGCTGGTCGCCGTGATGTCGATCGTGGGCGTGACCCTCACGATGCCGGGCATCGCCGGCATCATCCTTGCGCTCGGCATGGCCATCGACGCGAACGTACTGATTTGCGAACGCATACGCGAAGAGTTACGCAACGGCTCAACGCCGCTCGCGTCCATACGCACGGGCTACGAAAAAGCGTGGTCGGTCATCGTGGACGCGCACGTCACGCACTTGATCGCGGCGGTCGCGTTGATGACGGTGGGCTCGGGTGCCATCAAGGGATTCGGCGTGACCCTTGCCATCGGCATCCTCATTTCGCTGTTTACTTCGGTGACCATGACTCACGCGATTACCGCGCTGATCCATGGGCGCCGCCGGAAGCTCAAGACCCTTTGGGTGTGAGTGGCTGCCACCTAACCGACGCAGTGGATTTCCATGGAATTATTTCATCACGACCTCAACATCAACTTCCTTGGCATGCGCAAGGTCAGCATCGTCATCTCGGCGATCCTGCTGGCCGTGTCGGTCTGGGCCATCACGGTGAAGGGTCTCAACTACGGCCTCGATTTCACCGGTGGCGTGCTGATCCAGGTGAAGTACGAACAGCCGGTTGACGTTGGCGATGTTCGCTCGGCCTTGGCGAAAGCCGGATTCCCGCATGCGATGGTGCAGAGCGTGGGTGGTACCCGCCAGATTTCGATCCGCCTGCAGTTGCCCAAGGATCGCGGCCCGAACGAGAGCCCGGACAAGGTGGCCGGGGCGATGTCCAACAAGGTACTGACTGCGCTGCAGGCTGGACATCCCGACGCAGCCCTCGCCCAGCCCCCCGATTTCGTGGGGCCTGAGGTCGGTCAGCAATTGAAACAAACCGGCATCTACGCGGTGATTATCGTGATCATCGGCATCATGCTGTATCTCGGGATGCGCTTCGAGAAGCGTTTTGCCGTGGCCGCGGTGGCCAGCGAGATCCACGATACGGTCATCACACTGGGTGTGATCGCGTTGGTGCAGCGAGAATTCGACATGACCGTACTGGCTTCGATTCTCGCGGTGGTGGGTTACTCGATCAACGACAAGGTGGTGGTGTTCGACCGCGTGCGCGAGCTGTTCCGCCTGACGCGCAAATCGAAGACCCAGGACATCCTCAACCGTGCGATCAACAACTGCCTGTCGCGTACGATCATCACCTCGGGGTTCACGGCGCTCGCGATGGCCTCGCTGGGCATATTCGGCGGGCCGGCGGTGTATGGATTCGCGGTCACGATGCTGATCGGTATCCTGGTCGGTACCCTGTCGTCGATTTTCTTCGCCAGCCCATTGCTGTTGTGGCTGGGTGTGTCGAAGCAGGACCTGATGCCGGTGACCCGGGACAATCCGGAGTTGGCGCGCAGGCCCTAGGGATCTGCGGACGGCTGCTTGCAACGGAGCATGGGTCGGGCCTTCCGGCCCTTCTGCATTTTCCTTGAGGTGTGCATTGTTCGCGCCTTGCGGCTGCGTTGTTACCGCAGCGTCAGGAAATCCGGACTGACCGCCATCCGCACGGCATCGAGCCGTGGCCGCGCGTTGGCGAGCGCCGACAGAACTGCTTCGCGGGATGCCTCTGCGCGCGCGATGTCGGCGGCTTGTACCGACCGGTTGACCTGCGCCAGTGCACGCAGGCGATCCAGGCGCGCATCGAGGCTGGCATGTGCGCGTTGCAACGCAGCGTCGATGACTTCGCGCAAGGCGCCGCCCGCGAATCCACTTGCGGACTCCAGCATCGGCGGAACCAGCTGTGCGAGGTGTCGGCGGTAACGCGAGACGTCGAGGTTGCGCTCGCGCGCGCGTGCGAGCGCGGGTGGCGAAGGCGTGTAGTCGCGTAGTGCAAGCCGCGAGTCCACGCACACCACGATGGGCGTGGCCGGCAGAAACCGCGGTGTGTCCAGGCGCAAGTCGGCAACGCACTCGGCGACGTACAGCGCTTCCAGCAATACGCTGCGCGCCGGCAGTGCCGGATCGATCAGGAAAGCGGAGTTGCCGTGTTCCCCGGCGAGCAGCAGGTCGACTGCGCCAGCGGCCAGCGGATGGTCCATGCGCAGCAGTTCCAGATCTTCGCGGGCCAGCGCCAGTGTGCGATCGAAGGTGATCCGGCGGGGGCCATCGGCGAAGCCGGACAATGCATCGGTGGCCAGCCACTCCGGATTCAGAAGCAGGCTGCCGTCGTCCATGTCTTCGACCTGGATACCGAACGGTTCGAAACACCGCTGGATCAGTTCATGCGCCGCCGTATCGTTGTCACCGACACGCATGGCATCGAGCAGGGCGGTGCCGCCCTGATGGGTGGCCGCGAGTTCAAGCAGGCGGTCGCGGCCATCGGCGACGGCGCGCGACAGTTCCGCATGTCCATCTGCGGTGGTGGCGACGAGGCTGTCGAGCTCGGCATTGTCCGATTCGCCGGCGGCGGCGTGCGCGCGTGCAACCCTGGCGATGGAATCGCCAAACCGGCGCAGCAGCTCGCGGCCATCGGCAGGGCATTCGCGCAGCACCCGCGTGCCATCGGCGTGCCAGCGCGCCAGTGCTTCCTGGGCGGTGCCGGCAAGCGGCGGCACGTGCAGCGCAACCGGCCGCGTCTGCCCAAGGCGATCAAGCCTGCCGATTCGCTGTTCAATCAGGTCGGGATCAAGCGGCAGGTCCCACAGCACCAGCCGGTGCGCGAACTGGAAGTTGCGTCCTTCCGAACCGATCTCCGAGCAGAGCAGCAAGCGGGCGCCGTGCGGCTGTGCAAACCACGCCGCGGCACGGTCGCGTTGCAGCAGGGTCAGGCCTTCGTGGAAGCAGGCAAACGTCGCGCCAGTGCGCGTGCGCAAAGCAGCTTCAATCGCCTCCACCTTGTTGCGGGTCGTGGCGATCAGCAGGAACTTGTCGTCGGAATGCGCGGCCAGCAAGCCGGTGAGCCACGCGATGCGCGGGTCGTCGGCGTAGGCAAGCGCGCGTTCCGGGGCGGCTGCATCATCAACGTCGTCGTTGAATTCCGCCAGCAAGTGCTGCCGGGCCTCGGCGGATGGCGTCAGCGCCGCCGTGGTGTCGACGGCCAGTTGCCGACCGGGGAAGCCGCCGACGGCCGCACGCCGGTTCCGGTACATCACCCGGCCGGTGCCGTGGCGGTCGATCAGCGCCGTGAGCAGGGCGTCCGCCTGTGCCGGATAGGCAGCGACGAGCGCATGCAGCGCCGGGTCGTGCGGGAAACGTGCGCGCAGGTTCGCGAGCGCGTCGGCAGTCAGTGGCTCGCGTGCGGCAATCGCATCGGCAATCGGGGACAGTTCCGCGTACTGCGCGGACTGTTCAAGGTAGGTATCGAGATCATGGAAGCGTGCAGGATCGAGCAGCCGCAGGCGCGCGAAATGACCGCGCCGCCCGAGTTGTTCCGGTGTCGCCGTCAGCAGGATCACGCTCGCTGTCACGCTTGCCAGTTCGTCGACCAGTGCGTAGCCGGGGCTGGCGGCGCCGGGTTCCCATTCGAGGTGGTGGGCTTCGTCGACCACCAGCATGTCCCAACCGGCATCAATGCATGTGCGCTGCCGGCGCGGTGATTGCGTGAGCCACGCCAGCGAGGCGATCGCGAGTTGCTCGTCTTCGAACGGATTGCGTTCCGGGTCGGCGGCTTCGATGGCGGTGCAGCGCTCTTCGTCGACGATCGCGAAGGCGAGCTGGAAGCGCCGCCGCATCTCCACGAACCATTGCACGGTGAGTGCGTCCGGCAGCACGATCAGTACGCGGGTGGCGCGGCCCGCGGCCAGCATGCGCGCGATCAGCATGCCGGCCTCGATGGTCTTGCCGAGTCCGGCCTCGTCGGCCAGCAAGGCGCGAGGGTGCTCGCGTTCCATGCAGGCGGCGACCACGCCGAGCTGGTGCGGCAACAGATTGACGCGCGCCGACAGGATGCCCCATGCGGCGGAACGGCGCGCCGCGGCCCGCGCGAACAGCACTTGCTTGCGCAACTCGTAATGGTGGGGTTTGTCGATGCGCGCCGAGATCAGCCGCGCATCGGCGTGCGACAGCGATTGCTCGTCATCGAGTTGGCCTTCGGTCAGTTCACGACGCTCGCCGGAGTACACCAACAACCCGTCGCGCAGGTCGATGCGCTCGATCACGAAGGCCACCCCGTGTCCGGTGACGCGTTGGCCGACGCGGAAGGCGGCGCGTGCGAGCGGGGCCCCGTTGGCCGCGTAATTGCGCACCACGCCAGACTTCGCAAACAGCATCTGTACCGCGCGTGCATCGCAGCGCAGCACCGTGCCAAGGCCGAGTTCCGGTTCCGCTTCGGAGATCCAGCGTTGGCCGGGGAAGTAGTCCATTGCAACTTCGTGTGAGACAAGGTTGCGTATTATCGCGCGTCCAGAGCGCCGTTGCGGAATGATTGATGTGTGGTTCGCAGCGGCTGTCGTGGAAAGCGGGCCATGGATGGCCGCTCCGGGCTTCACGCAGCGGCGCAGGCTGGGCGATTCAGGGGTTGCAGACGCCGCGATCACGGATGATCGCAAAAGTCATGTCTGCGACCATTGCCGCAAAAGATTGTGATAGACGCCGGTGAGCTGCTTGAGCGCGGCAGCGTCGGCGCGATCGCCGGTGAGGCGTTGGATGGCGCCATCCAGTTGCAGCAGGGTGCGCCGCTGCGCTTCATCGCGGACCAGACTCTGGATCCAGAAAAACGCTGCGACGCGCACGCCGCGGGTCACCGGTTCAACGCGGTGCAGGCTGGATGCGGGATAAACCAGCGCGTCGCCGGCCGGCAACTTCGCCTCGTGCTCGCCGTAGGTGTCGTCCACGATCAGTTCGCCGCCGTCGTAGCTGTCCGGTTCGGCCAGAAACAGCGTGCAGGCGATGTCGCTGCGCAGTTGCGTGCCATCGGCCATCGCCATCACCGCGCCGTCGACATGGGCGCCATAGGTGCCGCCTTCGGCGTAACGGTTGAAGCGCGGCGGCAGGATCTTTACCGGCAAGGTTGCGGCGTGGAACAGCGGATGACGGGCGCAGGCCGCCAGCACCTCGCGGCCAAGTTGTGCGCGCAACGGCGAGGCATCCGGCAACTGCTGGTTGCGTTTGACTGCAGCGCCCTGTGAACCGACGGTTTCGCGGCCGTCGGTCCACTCGGCGGCAGTGAGCGCGGCGCGCATGCGCACGACCGTCGGGGCATCCAGCACGTTTTCCAGGTGCAACAACATCGGCGGTCAGAAACTCATGTTCAAGGTCAGCAAGGCCGAGCGCGGCGCGCCGGGTGTGTAGCGATAGCCGCTCTTGTTGATTGCGGCGACGTAACTGGTGTTGAACAAATTGTAGACGTTGAGCTGCAGCGACGCGTGCCGGTTGATGGTGTAGCTGGCCATCGCGTCGAATACCCAGTACGCCTCGGTGTAGGAGGGCGTGCCGATCGCGCCATCGTGCCCACGTTGCATCTCGCCCGAGTAGCGCGCACCGGCGCCAACGGTGACGTGATGCGGCAGGCGCCAGGTGCTCCAGGCCGTGAACGAACTCCGGGGCGTGTAGGCCAGGGTGCCGGAGCCGTCGGTCGCGGGCGCGGACGATGTGGTGGAACTGCTGACGATGCCGCCATCGGCGTGCGTGTTCATCAAGGTGTAGCCGGCGCTCACGGCCCAATGCGGCGTGATCTGCCCGATGGCACCCAGCTCGATACCCTGCACGCGTTCGTGGCCGACCTGGTAGTACTGCAGGTCCACCGGGTCTTGTGCCACGAGGTTGCTGACGACCGTGTGGAACAGCGCGGCGGTCAGCCGCAGCTGGTCATCGAGCACGTTCCACTTGGTGCCGACTTCCACCGTGCGCGCTTTTTCGGGATCGAAGATCGGGTTGTCGGGATTGTTTGTGGACGCGCTGAAAGCCAGGCTGTTCCCGCCGGGCGGTTCGCTGCCGGTCGCGAAGTTGGCGTACACGCTGCCGTTGGCGGCGGGCTTGTACACCAGCCCCAGTTTGTAGCTGGCAAGATTGCCGCGCTTGTTGGCATCGAGGCCGGGCACCGCCGTGCCGCTTGGCAGGCTGCCGCACGCGGGCGTGCTGCGGCCGCCGCAAACAACGACGCTGTCGAAGTCGGTGCGGTAGTGATCGAGCCGTCCGCCAGCCACGATCATCCAGTGCTCGCCGAACTTCATGGTGTCGAAGGCGTAGATCCCGGCGGTGTCGGTTCGCGCGCGGCTCCAGGTGCCGTTGTCGCCGGTGATGAGGCCGGTCGCGGAGTTGGGGTCCGGGTCGTAAAGGTTTGCAGGCGTCCAGGCACTGCCGTCGAGCGCGGCGTAGCCGCCGGTGGCCAGATCCTCGCGCGTCAATTCCACACCAGTGCTGAGATCGTGCGTGACGCCGCCGGTGCCGAAGTGGATGGTGAAGTTGAGCTGGTTGGTGAGGATGCGATTGGTTTGGTCCTTGAACGTCGGGTTGCTGCGCGCGATCGTCCAACTGGCAGGGTCGGCAGGGTCGGGTGTCAGCAGGTTGGCCGCGTTGCCCATGAACGACGTCAACAGGTAGTTTTCCTGCGTCCGGCCCCAGCGCAAGGTGTCTTGCAACGTTGCGTCGTCGGAAATGTCGTGGTGCACGATCACCGTCGCCATGTCGGCCTTGACGTGGTCGTGGTCGGCGCTGGTGCCGTAGAAGTTGGAGGGATCGACCTTGGCTGCGTCGGAAAGGAACGGGCGTGCCGGATCGGGCGACGAGTACCCCGGCAGCCCGATCGTCGGGACGCCGCCGTCCGGCACGTTGTCCTGGGTGATGTGCAGAAAATCGAGATACACGGTGGTGGCGCTGCCGAGGCCGAACCCGAGTGATGGCGCGATGCCCCAGCGCTTGTTCCTGACGTTGTCGCGGCCGGGCACGCCGCTGTCCTGATCCATCACGTTGAGACGGAACGCCGCGTGCGCGCCTAGCACCTGGTTCCAGTCGGCCGTGCCGCGCTTCTGGTTCCAACTGCCGTAGCCCAGCGTCGCTGTTACCCGGTTGTCCAACAACGGTTGCTTGCTGACCATGTTGATCGCGCCGGTCGGCGTGGTGCGGCCGTACACGGTGCCATCGGGGCCCTTGATCACCTCGACCTGCTCGGTGTCGAACACGTCACGCGAAAGCGAGCCGAGATCGCGTACGCCATCCACGAAGATGCTTCCGGACGCGTCGAAACCACGCATGTAGACAGCGTCGCCGGTTGCGGTGCTGCCGTTTTCGCCGACATAGAAGGTGCCGACGCCGGGACTGTTGCGCAGCGCCTCGGTGAGCGTGGTGGCGCCTTGCTGGGTCATGACTTCGCTGCCGATCACGTTGATCGTCTGCGGTGTGTCGAGTAGCGGCTGGGTAAATTTGGGTGACTGGACCGCGTCGATCTTGTACGGATTGCGAGTGGCCGTCACATGGATGGTCGGCAATTGGGTCATCGCTGCGGCCGCCGCAACGGGCGCTGATGCGGCAGGCGACGCTGCGGCCGCCAGTGACGGCAGGGCCACGGCCATGCCCGTCACAAGGGAAGTCAATGCAAGCGGGTGGTGGGGTTTGCGGACTTGTGCGTGCTTGCGATGCTTGATGCCGGATGACATGAAATCGAATCCTTGTTGTGCTGCGTGCGAAACCGGCGGCGAATGTCCGCGGGAATGGCGAAGCCGGCAGATCGGTTCCGCCGGCTTGTCTGCGCTGCACGCGAGATGGGTGACCGCACGCCCAGGTGCGGGTTGCGGTACGGATACTAAGACGAATGAGAACGATTCGCAACAAATATTTCGCGATTGCGAGATGCGTACGCGCGCCACGGGATGGCTGTGCGTCGGCTGCGCAGAGCGGTGCGATGGAAACGGCAACACCTTGCCTCGACCCGAAGCCAGCTCACGCCGGTCCTTGCCTGGGTTCACGCAGGGCCAAGTGAGTGCGCCGAACGGGAATTCAAATCGGCGCACCCATAAAAAACGCCGCACTTGCGTGCGGCGTTCAAGGTCGAGAAGAAGCGTGACCGCGAAGCCCGTGTCCGGGCTTCGGGCCACGCCGGGTGTCACCAGATCTTCACCAACTTGTCGCCCGTATGGACCATCTTGTCGCCGGGCTTGCATTGGAAAGCCTGCGCGAACTGCGGCATGTTGGCCGCGGATGCGAACGCGCGTATCTGCGCCGGTGCATGCGGATCGACATTCAGCAACAGCTCGGCGGTCTTTTCGCGGGTGGTGCCTTCCCAGACACGGGCCGAGTTCAGGAAGAAGCGCTGGTCCTGGGACAGGCCGTCGATCTTGGCGTCCGCTTCCTTCGGGTCGGCGCTCAGTGCCGTCTGCAACGCGGTGTAGGCGATGTTGAGGCCGCCGAGGTCGGCGATGTCTTCACCCAGCGTCAGCTGGCCGTTGACGTGCAGGTGGGGCTTGCCTTCGATCGGCGTGTAGGCGTCGTACTGCTTCACCAGCGCCGCGGTGCGCTCGTCGAAGTTCTTCTTGTCCTGCGGTGTCCACCAGTTGACGCGGTTGCCGTGGCCGTCGAACTGGCTGCCCTGGTCGTCGAAACCGTGGCTGGATTCGTGGCCAATCACGAAACCGATGCCGCCGTAATTCAACGCGTCGTCGCCCTTGGCATAGAAGAACGGCGGCTGCAGGATGGCGGCCGGGAAGTTGATGGTGTTGGTGGACGGATCGTAATAGGCGTTGATCGTCTGCGGCGTCATGCCCCAGTCCTTGCGGTCCGTGGGCTTGCCGATCTTCGCGATGTCGTAGTGATAGTTGTACTTGCCGGCGGCCTCGAGGTTGGCGTACCAGCTGTCTGGCTGGATATCCAGGCCCGACCAGTCACGCCAATGGTCCTTGTCCGGATAGCCGATCTTGGGCAGGAACAGCGCCCACTTGTCCAATGCCTTCTTCTTGGTTTCCGGGCTCATCCAGTCGAGGTTTTCGATGTGTTCCTTCAACGCATTGCGCACATTGGTGACCAGCTGTTCGGCGCGCGCCTTGGATTCCGGCGGGAAATACTTGGCGACGTACAGCTCGCCAAGCCCCATGCCCATCGCGCCGTTGACCGCGCCGATCACGCGCTTCCAGCGTGCCTGCTGTTCGGGCTGGCCACGCAGGGTCTTGTTGTAGAAGTCGAAGCGGTTGTCCTGGAAGGCCTGGCTCAAATCAGACGACGCGCTGCTGACCAGGTGGAACTTCAGGTAGGCCTGCCACTGCGCGGCGGGAGCGTGCGCCAGCAACTTGTCGAACTCGGCGATGAACTTCGGCTGCGACAGCGAGAAGCCCTTGTCGATGGTCACGCCCTGGGACTTGAAGAACGCATCCCAGCTGAAGTGCGGGCTGATCTTGTCGGCTTCCGCGACGGTCACGAAGTGGTATTCGTTGTCGAGGTTGCGCAGCTCGGTCGGCGACAGCGAAGCCTTGGCGAGTTCGGTTTCGAACTTCAACACCTCGTCGGCTTGCTTTGCGGCATCCGCAGCGGGCGTGCCCACCAGTTCCAGGGACTTGGCGATGTACTTCACGTAGGCATCGCGGATGTCCTTGTGCGTCGGCGACAGGTAATAGTCGCGCGTGGGCAGGCCGAGGCCGCCCTGGAACACGTAGCCGATCTGCTTGGTGGCGTCCTTGAAATCCGCGCCGGAGCCGAAATTGAAGATGTAGCCGTCGCCATTGTCGTAGCTGGTGTTGATGAAGGTGGCGATATCGGCGGGGGTCTTCAGCGCGTCGATCGCCGCAAGCTTCGGTTTGATCGGGTCGTAGCCCAGCTTGTCGATGGTCGCGGTGTCCATGCCTGCGGCGTACAGGTTGCCGAGCTTCTGCTCAAGCTTGCTGCCAGTGTTGTTCTTGGCGTCGTACGCGGCGGTTTCGAGGATCTGTTTCTGCTCGAGCAGGCTCTTCTCGTGCAATATGCTGAACGAACCCCAGCGGGTCTGGTCGGATGGAATCGGGTTGGCCTTGTTCCAGTTGGCGTTGACGTACTGGGCGAAGTCGTCGCACGGTTTGAACTGGTCGTTGAGGTCGAATGCAATAGCCTGGTCCGGCGGGATCACGACCGTCGATGCCGGCGCCGGCGCCACGGCGGGAGCGGACGTCGATGCGGCACTGGCGGGTGCCGAGGTGGCCTGGTTCTGGCTGGTGTTGCTGCAACCGGCGACGGCCAGTGCCGTGCCGATGGCCAATGCGATCGGGGTCAGCAGGTGCTTTTGCATGGATTCGTCCTATGGCGATGCGAAACGGGTTGCGGGCGCGCTGCGCGCACCGCATGAACCCCTGATTGTGCCAGCGAAACGCCAGCGCTGCGCACGCATAGGTCGTTGGTCATGCCCGGGACAGGCTTGCACCGGTTTCCACCCCAGTCATACTGCGGCGAACCCGGACCTGCAAACGCCGTGCCGCGTGCGCCGGTCCCCTATCAAAGCGACGGAGCGTAAGCATGGATATCGTGTTTCATGGCGCGGCGGGTGAGGTCACGGGGTCGTGCCATCTGGTGGAGGTCGCGGGCAAGCGCGTGCTGCTCGACTGCGGCATGCTGCAGGGTGATCGCACCGCCGATACGCGCAACGCAGCGGATTTTCCGTTCGATCCCAAGGCGATCGACGTGCTGGTGCTGAGTCACGCCCACATCGACCACACCGGGCGCGTGCCATTGCTGGTCAAGCGCGGCTTCGCAGGCCCCATCTACACGCATCCGGCCACGCTCGATCTCGCTGCGATCATGCTGGCCGATTGCGCGCACATCGCGGCGATGGATGCGGAGTGGACCAACAAGCACCTGCAGCCGGGCCAGCCGCAGGCACAGCCGCTGTACACGCAGGACGATGTCGATGATGCGGCCAAATTGATGCGGCCGGTGGCCTACAACGAACCCGCGGAAATCCTGCCGGGAGTGACCCTGACCCTGCGCGACGCGGGCCACATCCTCGGTTCGGCCACGGTGGAACTTGCCGCCGAAGAACGAGTTGATCAAGCGGGCGCGACGCGCAGATTGGTCTTCAGCGGTGACCTCGGCCCCGACGGCACACCGATCCTGTGCGACCCCGCGCCGGTTCCCGCCGCGGATCTGGTGGTCATGGAATCGACCTATGGCGACCGCCTGCACAAGTCGCGCGAGGACACCATCGCCGAGCTGGCGGACATTTTTGCCGCTGCGCATCACGACGGCGGCAACGTGGTGATCCCCGCGTTCGCCGTCGGGCGTACGCAGGAATTGCTGTACTTTTTCGCCGAGCACTTTGATGCATGGGGGCTCGGAGAATTCCGGATCTTCCTCGACAGCCCGATGGCGATCCGCGTCACCCAGGCCTACGACCGCCACGAGGATCTGTTCGACGCAGATGCCAAGGCGTTGTGGGCGTCGAAACCGCACCCGTTGAAGTTGCCGAACCTGACCCTCAGCCAGGACGGCGAAACTTCACGCAGCATCAATGCAATTCACCACCACGCGGTGATCCTCGCGGGTTCCGGCATGTGCACCGGTGGGCGCATCCGCCACCACCTGCGCCACAACCTCGCCAACCCGGCTGCGCACATCGTGTTCGTGGGATATCAGGCCAACGGCACGCTCGGGCGCAGCATCGTGCAGGGCGCGAAGCACGTGCATCTGTTTGGTGACGAGATCCCGGTGCGCGCGCATGTGCACACGGTCGGCGGCTTGTCCGCGCACGCCGACAAGGATGGACTGTCGGCGTGGTACGGCAAGATCGCGGATCACCCGCCGGTGTGCCTCGTGCACGGCGAAGACCCCGGTCGCTCGAAGCTGGCCGGGGCCTTGAAGGTTCGTTGGGGTTGCAAGGTCACGCTGCCGATTCCCGACCTGCGCGTGACCGTCTGATGCCAATCCGGCAGCACACCGTCCGGTGCGCTGCCATCAAGCCTCTCAGCGTGGTTTGGCCCACTGGCGGTTGCTGGCATTGCGGCCTTGCTTGCGTGGCCGCGTTGCGGCGTGCGGCGCATCGGCCTTGGCCAGGTGCGGACGCCGTGCGTGCGCGTGATTGGCAGGCCGCGGCGTCTGTTCGCTGGTGCTGCGTTCGCGCTTGCCCCAGCCTTGCCGTGCACCGCGCGGGTTGCTGTTGCGGGCGCCTGGCCGGCGCTGTGCTGGCGCGCTGCCCCGCTCCGTGTGCAGCGACCAGCTTGGCTCGAAACCCTCGATCGCCTCGATCGCAACTTCCTGCTTCAAGAGCTTCTGGATGTCACGCAGCAGGCCGGCTTCCTCGCGGCTGACCAGCGACAGCGCCAGTCCTTCCTCGCCGGCGCGGCCGGTGCGACCGATGCGGTGCACGTAGTCCTGCGCGACCATCGGCAGGTCGTAGTTCACCACCGCCGGCAAATGGATGATGTCCAGCCCGCGTGCGGCGATGTCGGTGGCGACCAGTACCGTGATCTTGCCGTTCTTGAAATCCGCGAGGGTGCGCGTGCGCTGGCCCTGGCTTTTGTTGCCGTGGATGGCGGCGGCGCGGAAACCGTGCTGTTCCAGGTGGTGGCACAGTTTGTCCGCGCCGTGCTTGGTGCGCGAAAACACCAGCGTCTGGCGGCGACTGTCGGCGGCCAGCACGTGCAGCAACAGGTCGCGTTTCTTGTCGGCGTCGACCGGATGCACGCGATGGCTGACGCCCACCGCGACGGTGTTGGGTGCGGCCATCTGCAATTCACGCGGACTGCGCATGAATTGCGCGGCGAGCTGCTTGATCTCCGGCGCGAAGGTGGCCGAGAACAGCAAGGTCTGGCGTTGCTTCGGCAAGGCGCCGAGGATCTGCTTCAGTGCCGGCATGAAGCCCATGTCGAGCATGCGGTCGGCTTCGTCCAGCACCAGCAGATCGACGGCGGAAAGATCGACGTTGCGACGCTGCATGTGGTCGATCAGGCGACCGGGTGTGGCGACGATCAAGTCCAGGCCGCGACGCAGGGTCTGGATCTGGCCGCCCATGCCGACGCCGCCGAAGATCGCGCAACTTTTCACGCGCACGTACTTGCCGTAGGCGCGCACGTTGTCGTGGACCTGTGCGGCCAGTTCGCGGGTCGGGGTCAACACCAGCGCACACGGACGGCGGGTCTGGTTGCGTTGGGCCGGTTCGCCAGCGGCGCCGAGCAGCTGCAACAGCGGCAGGGCGAACGCGGCGGTCTTGCCGGTGCCGGTCTGGGCGCCAGCCAGCAAGTCGTGGCCTTCCAGCGCCAGCGGGATCGCCGCGGACTGGATCGGGGTGGGGGTGGTGTAGCCTTGTTCGGCCAACGCACGCAGCAGCGCGGGCGCAAGCCCGAGCGATTCGAAAGACATGAGAAAACTCCTGTGTAACCCGGAGCGTTCCCAAGAACCGCGCTGCGAGTAAGTGCAACTATTTTGCGGCAGGCGCGGATGCGCTGCCGGGTATGCGCGACGTGCGAGTGGCAGGGGACAGCGATCGAGGCCGAAGTGGCGTTTCGATCATGCTGATCCACAAGGGAAGTTCGGGGTGCGGCGCGTCAAACGATGCGTAGTGTAGCGGATTTCTCTGAACGGTGCTTCACGCAGATACCGACATCGGGATGCGGGCGAGGCTGCGGTAGCGCGCTCCGGTCGTCTGCAGGTTGCTGGCCATCAAGGCTACGGTGTCGAACGCCAGCCGCACGGGCGGCACGCCTGGACTCCCCAGTGCGCAGCCGGGGCGCAGCCGGGCCAGGGTGAGGTGTGCCTTGAAGGCCCGTGGGTCCGGTTCGAACCCGCATTGGCGCGCCAGCGCCTCGCTGGCTTGCGCGAGTGCGTGCAGTTCATCGGGCGCATCGAGCTCCAGCACCAGCACCCGCGGCCGTGCGCGGTTGGGCCAGATCGCGCAGCGGCGGCTGGCGATTGCGGGAAGGTCGCGCGCCAGGGTTGGCAGCATGTGCTTCAGGTACTCGATCTGGGCAGTCGTGGTGTCGCCGAGGAAGCGCAAGGTGAGGTGCAGCGAGGCGGCATCAACCCAGCGCAAGCCGCGCGGACTTGCCGTGGGCGAGCTCGCAAGCGATTTCCGGAGCGCCGCCAACGCGTCGCGGCTGGCGGAGTCCGGCAACAGCGCGAGGAAGCAGCGCGTGCATTCGCGATCACCGCTGGTCGCGGTGGGCGTCACTTTGCCGTGGCATCCGGATGAACGGTGTGCGCCATCTCCGGCAGTTCCATGTCGGGCAACTGGTCCGGCCCCACCGCACCGCCGGAAACGATGAAGGCCATTGCCTGGTCCATGCTCCAGTCGGTCGTGATCATGCGGTCGGTAGGCACCAGTTCGAGATAACCACTGGTCGGGTTGGGGGCGGTCGGCACGTATACCGCGGCGATTTCGTTGCCGCTCGCATCGCGGAACGTGCGGGTAACCAGACCAATCGCCTTCATGTCGCGCGATGGAAAGTCGATCAGCACCACACGCTGGGTGTCGCCGGGTCTGGTGCGCATCAACGTGACCAGTTTCTTGACGCCGCCGTAGATGGTGTGGACCAGGGGCAGTCGCACCAGCAGGCGGTCGAAGGCTGCACCGATGCGTTGTCCAATCACCCGCGTGGACAGCCACCCGAGCAGGTACAGGGCGGCGATGGTCAGGATGAAAGCAACGATCGAAACGAACCATTCGCGGTGGAGAGCCTGCGCTGCGCCCGGGGAGGCGAGCCCGATCAGCCCGATGATCGCCGTCACCAGCGGCGAGCCGACGGACGCCAGCAGGGTGAACACGAACTTGAATACCACCCAGGTGATCCATACCGGGATGAAGGCCAGCAGGCCGGTAATCAGGTATCGCTTGATGTGCAGGCTGGGCTTGGACACGGTATTGCTCCCGGATGGGGCATTGTAGTCGAGTCGGGTTGCGAGGCTGCCTGTGACTTTTCCAGCGCAAGCGCGAATCATGGGGAAACAGACCGGATTGCGGACGATGGCGGACACGGAACGACAACGGCGCTTCGAAGCCTTGCTGCGCGAACACCAGCGGATCGTGTTCAAGGTGGCCGGCGTGTACGCGCGCAATCCGCAGGATCGCGAGGACCTGGCGCAGGAAATCGCGGCGCAGCTGTGGCGTTCGTTCAAATCGTTCGACGCGGCGCGCGCGAAGTTCCCGACCTGGATGTATCGGGTGGCATTGAACGTGGCCATCTCGCATCTGCGCAATGCCCGGCGGGCGGGCGCGGATCGCCTCGATTCACTGGACGACGTGCATCGCGATTCGGTTGCCGCAGGTGATGCGTCGCACGTCGATGCCTTGCACCGCGAAGAACGCATCGCCGCGTTGCGCGCCTTCATCGGCAGCCTCGATGCGCTCAATCGGGCACTGGTGCTGCTGTATCTGGAAGACCGCAGCTATGCCGAAATTGCCGAGGTGCTCGGCATTTCCGAAAGCAATGTGGCAACCAAGCTGAATCGCATCAAGCAGAAGCTGCGCGCGCAGGCGACTGCGGTGCAAACCACCGGAGCATGACCATGGAACTCGATGAAATGAAATCACTGTGGCAGGAGCTGGATGCGCGGGCAGCGAATACGCATGCTCTGGCCTTGCAGCTGGTTCGTGGTGGATATTCGGACAGGTTGCGCGGAAACCTGCGGCCGCTGTGGTGGGGGCAGTCGGCCCAGATCGCGTTCGGGACCGCGGCCATGTTGTGGGGCATCGGCTTCTGGGCCACCCACCTCGGCGACTGGCGTGCCGTGACCTGTGGCGTGCTGATGCAAGCGTTTGGTGTCCTGATGATCGCATTTGCCGGGCGCCTGTTGTACTCGCTGCAGGCCATCGACTACGCAGCGCCGGTGGTCGAAATCCAGCGTCGTCTCGGCGCCTTGCGGGCATGGCGGCTGCGGGTGGAAACACCGGTATTCGTGTTGCTGGGCGCCTTCATCTGGATTCCGGCGGTGCTGATGTTGATGCTTGACGACGGCGCGCGCGTGGGAGTCGTTTTGTGGAACGTGGCACCGGGCTTGCCGCTGTGGCTGGCGCTGAATGGCCTGTTCGCGGTCGCGCTGGCGGCAACGGCGTTCTGGTTGCTGCGGCGGTTCGGACACGTCCGCTGGTTGCGGGACAACCTGAGCGGCAGCGCGATCCGGCGGGCCGAAGCGGTGCTGGACGAGATCGCGCGCTTCGAACACGAATGAGGTAACAAAAAACCGGCGCGATTCGCATCGCGCCGGTCGATCGTGACAGCCCGAGGCGGGGTTACTTGTCCTGGTTGTCGGTGGCGTCGATGAAGTGCGCGACGTTGTCATGCAGCGTCTTCAACGAGGGGATGTGCGCGTACACCATGTGCCCGGACGGGTAGAAGTAGTAGCTGATGTTGTCGCGCAACTGCGGGGTGATCGGCAGGTGTTCGTCCTCGTAGATCGCCGCGTAGAACGGGGTGGCGAGGTCATAGAAGCCGCCGTTCACCATGACCTTGAGGTTCGGGTTGTACTTCATCGCGGCGGCGAGATCGCCCATCACGTTGAGCGTGCCTTCGCGCGGGTAGCGTGAGCCGGGCGCGCGGTGCTTCATGCTCCAGTCGAAGTTGCTGGCGCCGTACACGCTGGGGCGGTACTTCATGTTGTCGCCGAACTTCAGGTCCTTGCGCACGTAGTTGTTGAAGGCCGACACGTAGGCAGAGCTGATCGCGGCCGACTGCGGGTCGTAGTACGACTCCTTGCTCATCGGATCCATCACCGGGCCGGAGAAGCGGGTGTCGAGGCGGCCGGTCGCCGTGTCGCTGTCAAGCTGCAGTTCGTGCTCGAACATGCCGCCGTCGACACGCAGGTCGGCGCGCATCAAGTACGCCACCGGCAATCCGGTGAAGTCGTGCAGCTTCTCGGCGACCTCGCGTTTCTTCGCTGCGCTCAGCGTGGAGCCGGCGTACAGCGCATCGCGATATTCACCCTTGGCGAATGCGATGGATTCCTGCAGCAGCGGCGCCAGCTTGCCGTTGTCGTACTTCGGCAATTTGTGGTGGTACCACGCGGTGGCGGCGTAGGTCGGCAGCGCCAGGATGTAGGGCAGGTCGATGCCCGGGTCGTCGCTTGCGCCGTCCACACTGGTATTGAAGTTGAGGATCTGCGACAGCAGGATCACGCCGTTGAGGTCGACGTTGTCTTCCTCCTGCAGGATGCCCGAAAGCACCGCCGAACGCGTGGTGCCGTAGCTCTCGCCGAACAGGTACTTGGGCGAATTCCAGCGTCCGTACTTGGACAGGAACTGGGTGATGAAGCGCGAGAAGGCCTGTGCATCGCCGTCGACACCCCAGATTTTCTTGGCGAGGTCCGAGCGATCCTTGGCGATCGCGCCGGCGTCCTTGCCCTGCGGCAGCAGGCGGCCGAAGCCGGTACCCGGCATGTCGATGAACACCAGGTCGCTGGCGTCCAGCAGGCTGTATTCGTTGTCGACCAGCTTGTACGGCGCGGCCGGCGTGTGCGTGTCATCGTTGGTCACGACGCGCTTCGGGCCCCACGCGCCCATGTGAAGCCATACGGTCGAGGAGCCGGGTCCGCCGTTGAAGATGAAGGTGATCGGGCGCTTGGAGGCGTCGGCGCCCTCCTTGAAATACGCGAAATAACCCATTGCCACCTGCGGGGTGGTTTCGTCCGAGCCGGTACCGTTGATCACCAGGGTGCCGGCCACGGCCTCGTAGTTGATCGTCTTGCCTTCGACGCTGACGCTGCCCTTGGTGGTCGATGACATCGGCTTCATCAGGCGCTGGATCAGGTTTTCCGACGTGCTGCTGTCCGCACTGCCGGACTCGGCCGACGCGGAGCTTGCCGCGCTGGAGGGCGTAGCGGCAAAGGCGGGTGCGCTGCACAACATCAGCGAAGCGAGTGCGACGGCAAGGCGATTGGCTTTCATGGGCGATTTCCGGGTGGCTGGGACTGGAGGCATGGGCGTTACGCGACGCCCGTGCTCGCCTGAGTATGCGCGTGCGCGGGTTGGACTTCATACGCCACAAGTCATGCATTCCCGGATTGGCCGACATGGCCGGTGGGCCCGATCGCTCAGTGGCGCTCAGTGCGACTGGATGGCAGGCGGCGCGGGGTGGGCGGTGTCGATCAGCCGCACCACCCGGAAGCCCACGTTGGTATACCCGACGTCGGAGGCGGCGGTGCCACGGCGCCCCAATGGTGTCTGCTTGCTGCCGTCACGGAAGGACAACCCCCGGAAAGCGCGCGCTCGCTCGCTGCCCCCGGCCAGCCACTGGCTGACATTGCCATACATGCCGTACACGCCAAGCCCGCTCGGCGCGTAACTGCCCACCGCAGCGGTGTCCGCGGCGCCGTCGTCGCAGGCCCATTGGTCACCGTCGAAGGCACTGTGGCGGCTGCTGTCATCAATGTTGCCGAGTTGGCAGGCATTGAGCTTGGGCACGCCTTGCGCGGCACGCAGCCATTGGCTGTCGCTGGCAAGGCGGTAAGGTTCGCCGGTGGCCTTCGACAACCACGCTGCGTAAGCCGTGGCATCGTTCCAACTGACGCAAACCACCGGGTGGTCGCCGGATTGCGCAAAGCCCGGCTGCTCCCACGTCAGATGGCGCATGCGCGAGAACGGGTTGTAGGCTTCGCGGCAACTCGCGGCGGCACGATGCGTGGCGCGCGCGAATGCGGCGTACTCGGCGCGGGTTACGTCTGCCCGCGCGATCGCGTACGCGGGTGCGTTGCCGGATGCGGGCACGTAAACCAGCGTTGGTCCGGCGCGATCGCGCATCGCCGTGCCCGCGAGCGGAATCGCGGCGCGCCGCCTGGCAGCGGCGAGATCGAAGCCGGCCGGGAAAATTGCAGGCAATGCATCCGCGAGTGGCTGCAGGCCGTCCATCGTTTGCGGGTCGCGTGCATTCGCTGCATTCGCGATTGCCGTGCCGACTTCGCGCGCAAGCGCGTCGCGCTGTGCGCGCCACGCTCGCTGCGCCCGGTGGGTGGCGTGCTTTGCAAGCGTGTCGCAGCTCTTCACCAGGTCTGCGATGGCGGTCAACTGGCGCTGCTGCCAGGCGGGTTCGATGCGCTTGCTCAGGCTTGCCAACAGCGCGTTGATGCCCGCCTGCGCCTGCGCATTGGTGGGGTCGAGCGCCAATGCGCCGAGGTATTTCTCCGCCGCGTTGTCGCTTGGCGGGGAGAACAGGCGCCCGCGCGCGCGCAAGCGGTCGCCTTGCGTGACCAGCAGCTGCGCTTGCGCTGCGGTCAGCGACACGGTCGTGGCCGGCGCCGGGGTCGATGCGGCCGCGGCCACGTTGGCAACTGAATTGGACGGCACGGGCTGGATCACCGGCATCGCGCTGCCGGTGTGGGGCGAGCGTGGCGATCGCTGGCTCCAGAACGCCACTGCGCCAATTGCCAGTGCCGCCACGGCCACCAGTGGAATGCTCCAGGCCCACGCGGGAAAGATGCCGCGGCTCGCGGTTACGGTGCCGCCATGGCCGGCGCGACGGCCGTCGATGGCGGACAGCGCTTCGGCCATGTCGCGTGCGTTGTGGAAGCGCTGCTCGGGCGCTGTCGCCAATGCCTTGTCGATCCAGCCTTGCCATGAGCCGGCCGCCGGCGGCAGATGTGGCGGGCCGCGTTCGAGCGCATTCGCGCCATGTGCGTCAGCGGCGAACGGCGAAGAGCCTGTCAGCAGTTCGCAGGCGACCGCCGCGAGACTGTACAGATCCGAGCGCGGACTGGCCGGTTCGCCGCGCAGTTGTTCCGGAGCGAGGTAAGCAGCCGCGGCCGGGTGCGGCATGTCCAGTTCGGCAGCGCAGTTGGCGATGCCGAAATCCGCGAGCTTGGCGCGCCCATCCGGATCGAACAGCACGTTCGCGGGCTTGATGCCGCCGTGCACGACGCCAAGCTGGTGCGCGTAGCCAAGCGCGTCGAGCAATTCGCGTAGCACCGCTGCGACCTTCAGCGGGCGCATGCGCAACTTGCGGCGTGCGCTTGCAGCACCCATCAGCAAGGGCATCGAGTGGTACAGGCGTCCATCGGAGCTGCGTCCGATCTGGTGGATGCCGACGATGTTCGGGTGCGAAAGGCGTGCGTTCGAACGCAGCAGCTGTTCGATGCGCGCGGCCGCGGCGGCATCCATTGGACGGAACACCTTGGCGGCGACCTCGCGCGCGAGCGATCGCTTGATTGCGACATACACCGTCGCCGCACCGCTGCTTCCGACCGGGCGCAGCAAGCGGTACCCCGGCAGTTCGAATCCGTGCGAGTTGGCTTCGGTCATGGCTGGCAGCGGTGCAGCCGGCGGGGTGGCTGCATCCGGCGCGAGTCTAGCAGCGTGGTGGTTCGTGGCATTCGCGCGCAGTCCTGTATGCCGGATGCGGACAGACGCGGTTAATCGGCGTCGGCGCCGCGACCTTCAAGGTGGAAGCGGTGCAGCAGGCGGTGCAGGAAGGGCGCGAACAACAGACCGGCGGTTGCGACCAGCACCAGGCCGCTGTACAGCGCGTAAAAACTTGCGAAAAGCTTGCCCGCCACCGTGTGCATGGTCGCGACCGGACCCATGCCGCCCAGGATCATCGACGCGTTGAGAAACGCGTCCAGCCAGTCCAGGCCTTCGGTGAGACGATAACCCACTATGCCGATGATGAGCGAGATCGCGATCACCGCCGCGCCGACCACACCCGTGCGGGCGACGCGATGCAACCAGAACAACCGCCAGGGCAGCAGCGGCTGGTCGCGGCGTTCGTAGCGGAATGTATGGTGGAACATGGATTGCCCCCTGCCGGCTCAGGATCACGGACGCTGCAGCGTCCGCGGGATACGCGTCAGAACAGCAGCGAGGACATCTTGCGGCGGGTGGCAGCGACCAGCGCCTCGTCGTCGACGATGCGGAACGCATCCAGCAGGCGTTTGCGTGCCAGGCCCTCGTTCCAGCCGCGATCGCCGGCGAGAATCGCCAGCCAGTGGCCCATCGCGTCGGCGGCGTTGCCGCCGAGCAACTGGCGGACGGCGAGACCGTCGTGTGCGGCGAAATCGCGTGGGTCGCGCTCGACGCGTGCCAGCAGCTCCGCCGCGGCGGGAATCGCCGCGAGCGACTGCTGCATCGCCAGCATGGCGGCCAGCGCCTTGGCGCGATCATCTTCGGCGAGGTTGACGGGCAGGGCGTCGAGTGCGGCCTGCGCACCGGCGGTGTCGCCGGAACGGGCATGCGCCAATGCGAGATCGAGTTTCAGGCTGGCATCGTCCGGAGCAGCGGCGAGCGCCTGCTGCAAGCGCGCCACTGCGGCTTCCGGTGTTTCCACCGCCGCGGGCGGGGCGTCGGCCTCCTGCGGGGGCGCCTCGATCCGGCTCGCCGGTTCGATCTGATGGCGCTTCAGGAATTCCTTCACCTGCGATTCCGGCAGCGCGCCGGAGAACGCATCGACGATTTCCCCGCCCTTGATCAGTACTACGGTCGGGATGCTGCGTACGCCGAACATCCCGGCGAGTTGCTGCTCCTTGTCGCAATCGACCTTGGCCAACCGGAAGGCTCCGGCGTAATCGTCTGCGAGCTTTTCGAGGATCGGTCCGAGCGTCTTGCATGGTCCGCACCAGGTGGCCCAGAAGTCCACCAGCACGGGTGTCTGCAATGAAGCCTGCAGGACATCGGCTTCGAAATTCGCTTCGCCGGCTTCGAAGACATGGGCCGGTGCAGCAGTACTGTCAGTTTGGGGTTGAATGTTCATGGATACCTGCAAGAGTTTTGTTCCAGACCGGTTCGCGCTGGGCGCAGCGAAGCGGCGTCGAAGGATGGGCGGTGAGAGCCGGGGTGCCGGCAGTTACCCGTGCGAGCTTCGACAGGCCCGGCGCGCACGGGTACACATGGTTTACAAAATGGCGGCCACGGCCCTAGATTCCAAGGCTGGATTTCAGCGCGGCCCCGGTGGGTTTGTCGTTCTGCTTGTACACCGTACCTTCCTTCATCACGAAGTCCACGTTCTTCATCAACGCGATGTCGTCCAGCGGGTTGCCCGGCACCGCGATCACGTCGGCGTACTGGCCGGCGCTGATGCTGCCGAAATCGTGCGGGTGTTTGAGCAGCGCGGCAGCGTGGGTGGTGGCGGCCTGGATCGCGTACATCGGCGGCATGCCCGCCTGCACCATGTACACGAACTCCTGCGCGTTCTCGCCGTGCGGATAGACGCCGGCGTCGGTGCCGAACGCGATCTTGACCCCGGCCTTGTATGCCTTGCCGGCGGTGGCCATGATCCTCGGCCCGACTTCCAGCGCCTTGCGCGCGACCTGCGGCGGATACCAGCCTTCCTTTGCCTTCTCCATCACGAATTCACCGGCGATGATGGTGGGCACGTACCAGGTGTCGTGTTGCTTCATCAACTTCATGTCCTGATCGTCCATGAAGGTGCCGTGCTCGATCGAATCGACGCCTCCGATCACCGCGCGGCGGATGGCCTCGGCGCCATGCGCGTGCGCGGCCACGGTGAAGCCGTAATCGTGCGCGGCGGCCACCACTGCTTCGATCTCGGGGATTGTCATCTGCGGGTTTTCCGAGCTGGATGATTCATCCAGCACACCGCCCGATGGCATGATCTTGATGAGGTCCGCGCCATCCTTGTAATGCTGGCGTACCGCCTTCCAGGCGTCGGCCGGTGAATTGATGATGCCGTCCTTGGGACCCGGGTCGCCCTGCAGGTCCCAGCGATAGCCATCGGTCGGATCGGCGTGGCCGCCAGTGGTGCCGATGAACTTGCCCGCTGTGAAGATGCGCGGACCAGGCACCTCGCCCTTGTTGATGGCGTTGCGCAGCGCGATCGACTCGTTGTGCTCGTCGCCCACGTTGCGCACGGTGGTGAACCCGGCCAACAGTGTGCGGCGCGCGTACACCGTGCTCTGGATTGCGTAGTCGGCGGGATTCAAGTGGAACTTGTCGGCGTAAGTGCTCTTGCCGAACTGCATCGTGAGGTGCGTGTGCGAATCGATCAGCCCCGGCATGCAGGTGTCGTTCGCGGGCATTTCGATCACTGTCGCGCCGTCGCGCGTTGCGCTGCCTGCCACCACTTCCTTGATGCGGTTGCCTTCGACAACGATGCTGGTCGCGCCCAGCATCTTTCCGGCCAGCGTGTCGATCAGGTGCGCGCAGTGGATCACCGTGAGTGCCGGGGCGGTGGCCGTGGTGGCAGCCGGTGTTGCGCCCGCTTGCGTGGCGCCGATGGTGAGCGCGGCGATGGCGAGTACCAGTGGAAGCCTTGCAAACGTGCTGCGGCGGATCGTGGCAAATGGCATGAGCAACCCCTCGTGGCGAGCCAAGTGGCGAATCTTAGCGAGTGCGCCGGACGCGTGCCGTGGCTTGGCGCTTTTGTTGCACTGCGGTACGCTGGCCAATCCAGAGCCAACCGTTGCCGGACCGCACAGCCGCCATGCAGGAATCCAACGACCCCAGCGTTCAAGATCCGCGCGCCTACAACCCCGGCGCCGTCGAAGCTGCCGCGCAGATGTTCTGGTCCGACACCCATGCGTTCGAGGTGCAGGAAGATCCGACGCGGGAAAAATACTACTGCCTGTCGATGTTGCCGTATCCATCCGGCGCGCTGCACATGGGGCACGTGCGCAACTACACGATCAGCGACGTGATCAGCCGCTTCCAGCGCATGCAGGGCAAGAACGTGTTGCAGCCGATGGGTTGGGATGCGTTCGGGCTGCCAGCCGAGAACGCCGCGATCCAGCGCGGCGTGCCGCCGGCGAAATGGACGCGCGAAAACATTGCGCACATGCGCCGGCAATTCCAGGCGATGGGATTCGCGATCGACTGGTCACGCGAGTTCGCCACTTGCGATCCAACCTACTACGTGCACGAGCAGCGCATGTTCACGCGGCTGTTCAAGCAGGGGCTGGTGTACCGCAAGAACAGCGTGGTGAACTGGGATCCGGTTGACCAGACGGTGCTGGCCAACGAGCAGGTCGTCGATGGCCGCGGCTGGCGTTCCGGGGCGGTGGTCGAGAAGCGCGAGATACCTCAATGGTTTCTCAAGATCACGGCCTATGCTGATGAATTGCTTGATGGTTTGAACAAGCTTCCGGGCTGGCCTGACGCGGTCAAGATCATGCAGCGCAATTGGCTGGGGCGCTCGGAAGGCCTGGAAATCCGCTTCGACGTCGAGGGTGGCGGATCGCTGGAAGTGTTCACCACACGCCCCGATACCTTGATGGGCGCGACCTATGTTGCGATCGCCGCCGAGCATCCCTTGGCGCAGGAAGCCGCGCGCAACAACCCGGCGCTGCAGGCCTTCATCGACGAGTGCCGGCAGGGCGGCGTGTCCGAGGCCGAACTCGAAACGAAAGAAAAGAAGGGCGTCGACACGGGCCTGTTCGCGCTGCATCCGGTCACCGGCGAGCGCGTACCGATCTGGATCGCCAACTTCGTGTTGATGGGCTACGGCACTGGCGCGCTGATGGCGGTACCCGCGCACGACCAGCGCGACTGGGAATTCGCGACCAAATACGATTTGCTGATCAAGATGGTGATCGTCAGCGACCCGGTGCGCGACGCGATCCGCGAACTCGGCCGCGACGCCGCCGACAACACCGACGCGATGAGCGCGGCGCTCGGCCAGTCGCAGGCCATCGACGTGATCGAGCCTTCGGCTGCCGCCGCATTGCTGGAAGAGTACGAGCAACGCATCATCACCGAAGGGCCGTATTGCGAATACGGCACGCTGGTGAATTCCGGCGAATACGACGGCATGGATTACCGCGAGGCCTTCGACGCCTTGGCGGAACGCTTCGAGAAGGAAGGCCACGGCAAGCGGCAAGTGAACTGGCGCCTGCGCGACTGGGGTGTATCGCGGCAGCGCTATTGGGGCTGCCCGATCCCGATCATCCATTGCGCCAAGTGCGGCGCGGTGCCGGTGCCGGACGAGCAATTGCCGGTGCTGCTGCCCGAGGACGTGGCGTTCTCGGGCGTGCGCTCGCCGCTGAAGTCCGATCCCGAGTGGCGCATGACGGTCTGCCCGCAGTGCGGCGGCGCGGCCGAGCGCGAAACCGACACCTTCGACACCTTCATGGAATCGAGTTGGTATTACGCGCGCTACACCTCGCCGGGTGCGGCCACGCAAGTCGATGCGCGCGCCAACTACTGGTTGCCGGTAGATCAGTACATCGGCGGCATCGAGCACGCGATCCTGCATCTTTTGTATTTCCGCTTCTACCACAAGCTGCTGCGCGACGCTGGGCTGGTGCATTCGGATGAACCTGCAACCAACCTGCTGTGCCAGGGCATGGTGGTGGCCGAGACCTACTATCGCGAGGCTGCGGACGGCGGCAAGACCTGGATCAACCCGGCGGACGTGGATGTCCGGCGCGACGAGCGCGGGCGCGTGGTCGGCGCGACCTTGAAGGCCGATGGCCAGCCGGTGTCGATCGGCGCCAGCGAGAAGATGTCGAAGTCGAAGAACAACGGTGTCGATCCGCAATTGATGATCGACAAGTTCGGCGCCGACACGGTGCGCCTGTTCTCGATGTTCGCCTCGCCGCCCGACCAGTCGCTGGAATGGAACGAGGCCGGCGTCGAAGGCATGGCGCGCTTCCTGCGCCGCTTCTGGCGCGAGGTGGTGACGCACGCCGGGCAGCCTGACCACCCCCCAATAGGTAGCATGGCCGCAGGCCATACCGATTCCCTTCCCCCGCCTGCGGGGGAAGGTGGCTGCAGGCCGGATGGGGGGCATGCTCGCGCGGAATCGGTTGCTGCATCGGATTCCCTTCCCCCGCCTGCGGGGGAAGGTGGCCGCAGGCCGGATGGGGGCCATGCTCGCGCGGAATCGGTTGCTGCATCGGACTCCCTTCCCCCGCCTGCGGGGGAAGGTGGCCGCAGGCCGGATGGGGGCGTTGCCGCCGAAGGCATTGATCCTTCGACCTTGAATGCCGCGCAGAAAGCCTTCCGCCGCCAGCTCCACGAAACGATCGCCAAGGTCGGTGACGACATCGGCCGCCGCCGCAACTTCAACACCGCGATCGCCGCGCTGATGGAGTTGCTGAACGCGGTCGCGAGGTTCGACGACATGAGCGACGCCGGCCGCGCCGTGCGCCACGAGGCACTCGAAGCGATGGTGCTGCTGCTGAATCCGTTCACGCCGCACGCCAGCCACGCGCTGTGGCAGGTGCTGGGACACCAGGAAACACTGATCGAGGACGTGCCCTGGCCCAAGGCCGATCCGGCGGCGCTGGTACGCAGCAGCGTGACCCTGGCGGTGCAGGTCAACGGCAGGCTGCGCGGCACGCTCGAAGCGCCGCTGGACGCCGCGCGCGAACAGCTCGAGGCCGAGGCGCGCGCCTTGCCGGGCGTGGTGGCGGCGCTGGGCGAACTGACAGTGCGCAAGGTGATCGTGGTGCCCGGGAAGATCGTCAACATCGTCGCCAACTAGGAGCGTGGGCGGCGGAAGTGGCTGGTATGCTTCCGCAGGTTCCGGGCTGGCGAGTCATTGGAGTTCATCGGATGCAGGTTCGCAACGGGTCACGCTTCGCGCTGTGCATCGCCGCCTGCCTGCTGCTCGCCGGCTGCGGCTTCCATCTGCGCCGCAGCGCGGCCCTGCCGCAGGTGATGGCGCAGCAGGTTTACCTGAAGGTCGAAGGCGGCACCGCGTTCGAGCGTTCGCTCGCGGCGGCCTTGCGCGCGAACAAGGTGGACGTCCTGAACGCGCCGGCCGAGGGTGTGCCCATGCTCGACGTCACGAAGGCCGCGTTTTCCTCGCGCCTGCTGACCAGCGGCTACCAGCGCGTGGGCGAATACAACGTCGGCATGCATGTCGAATTCGGCCTGAAGGACGGCAGCGGCACCACGCTCATTCCCGTGCAGACGATCGACCTCTCGCACGAATTTGCGGTCGACCAAACCCAGTTCTCGGCGATCACCAGCGAAACCGAATCGATCCGCCGCAGCCTCGTGCGCGAGATGACCGATGCCGTGATGCGCCGCCTCGAAGCGCACGCCCGCGACGGCGTGCCGGTGCCGTCCACGCCGACACCACCGGCCGGTTAGGGCCGGGTTCGTGGCCAACGCATTCCAGAGTTTGCTGGGCACGCTGGAGAAGGGCGCGCTCGCACCGGTGTACCTGCTCGGTGGCGAAGAGCCGCTGCAACTTCAGGAAGCCGGCGACGCCATCCGCACCGCGGCGCGCGCCGCGGGTTACAGCGAGCGCGAGGTGCTGGATGTCGACGCGCATTTCGATTGGGACCGGCTGGCCCGCAGCAGCGCCAGCCTGTCGCTGTTTGCGACCCGCCGCGTGATCGAACTGCGCTTGCCAACCGGCAAGGCCGATCGCGAGGGCTCGGCAGCCATCACCGACTGGTGCAAGGCGCCGGCCGAGGACACCCTGCTGTTGATCAGCGCAGCCGAGTGGAGCAAGAAGCACGAGGGCGCGTGGGTGAAGGCGGTCGAGCGTGCCGGAGTCTACGCGTGGTTGAAGCCGCCGCGGCTCGAAGAGCTGCCGGCGTGGATCCGCGCGCGCATGCGCAGCAAGGGCTTCTCGGCCAACGACGATGCCGTGGCCCTGCTGGCCGCGCGCGCCGAAGGCAACCTGTTGGCGATCGCGCAGGAAATCGACAAGCTGGCGATGTTGCGCGAGGGCGGGGCGGTCGCTGCCACAGACCTTGAAGCGCTGGACGCCGACAATGCCCAATACAACGTGTTCAATCTTACCGACGCGGCCTTCGGTGGCGATGCCGCGCGCGCGCTGCACGTGCTGACGGGCTTGCGCGGCGAAGGCGAGGAGTTGATTCCGATGCTGGGCTGGCTGCTCAACCAGCTGGATCTTGCGCTGCGGCTGGCCTCGGCGCCGGATTTCGCGACCGCTGTGCGCAACGAATACGGCATGTGGCCTGCACGCCAGCAATTGTTTGCCGGTGCGCTGAAACGTGCCGGCCGCGACAGCGCGCATTGGCGGCGCTGTCTGGCCCAGTGCGCGCGCATCGACCGCATGGCCAAGGGCCGCGTGCAGGACGCAGGCGGCAAGTCGATCGGCGATGCGTGGCTGGAACTCGAACGCCTGATCGTCGCGATCGCGCAGCCGCGCGATGCCGACGCGCTGCTGGCGGCTTGAGCGAAAGCAAATGATGAACACGATTCGTCCCCTCGCGATCTTCGGCGGCACCTTCGACCCGGTGCATGTCGGGCATTTGCGCGCGGCGTGGGAAGCCGCCGAGGCGCTCGATGCCGAGGTGTTCCTGGTTCCGGCCAAGGTTCCGCCGCATCGTCCACAACCGGTTGCCAGCGCCGCCCGGCGTGCCGCGATGTTGCGCGCCGCGTTGGCCGGGCAGGATCGCCTGCAGCTTGACCTGCGCGAACTCGATCGCGATGGCCCGTCGTACACCTTCGACACGCTGACTTCGTTCCGCGCGGAGATGGGTGTGCAGCGCCCGTTGATGTTGCTGATCGGCGCAGATGCGTTCGCCGGACTGGTGGAATGGCATCGCTGGCGCGAGCTGTTCGAACTGGCGCATGTGTGCATCCTGACGCGGCCGGGCCAGATCCCGGCGGTGCCCGAGGAACTGGCCGCCCAAGTCGCGTCGCGCGCGGCGGTCAGCGCACAGTCCTTGCACACCACGCCGGCGGGCCGGGTGTTCAACGTCGCGGTGACTGCGCTCGGCATTTCCGCTACCCGCATCCGCAACCTGTTGGCGAATGATGGCGATCCGCGCTGGCTGGTTCCGCAGGCATTGCTGGACGATCCGGCGCTGTTGGCGCCGTACCGGAAATTCCGGAACCCGGGACCCGATGCTTCTCGCCCCACTTGCGATTCCGCCTGACCGATGCATACTGGACCTGCGCACTGTTGCGCGCTGACCAGAGGCCGAGGCCTTCCACAACTTGACCAGCCAAACCAAGTCACGCCCCGCCGCATCGTCCGTCGTTCGACCGCCCAACCTCACCACGCTGCGCCGCCGTGTCCTGGCAGCCCTTGAAGAGCTGAAGGCGCAAGATGTCCGCGAGATCGACGTGCGTGGGCGCACTTCGATCGCCGACCTGCTGATCATTGCTTCCGGTACCTCGTCACGCCACGTCAAGTCCATCGCCGATGAAGTGGTGAAGTTCGCCAAGCGCGCGGGCATGCTGCCGCTGGGTGTCGAGGGTGAGCAGGAAGCGGAATGGGTGCTGGTCGACCTCGGTGACATCATCGTGCACGTGATGCTGCCGCGGATCCGCGAGTTCTACGGGCTGGAACGCCTGTGGACGGTGGGGGACCAGGCGCCCGAAGCTGCCAACGCCGGCTGAGCTACACGCCATGCGTGCGCGCTTGATCGCCGTCGGCGAACGCATGCCGCGTTGGGTCGCGGAAGGCTACGCCGAATACGCGAAGCGTCTGTCGCACGAGCTGCCGCTGGAACTCGTGGAAATCAAACCCGGCCCGCGCGGCAAGGGTCACGACGATGCGCGGGCCATGGCGATCGAAGGATCCGCATTGCTGGCCGCAGTGCCAAAAGACGCGCATGTTGTCGCGCTGGATGGCCGCGGTGCGGCGTGGTCCAGCGAACAACTTGCTGAACAACTTGCGGATTGGCGGATGGGCGGACGCGACTTGGCCTTCCTGATCGGCGGTCCCGATGGGCATGCCCGGGAAGTGCTGCAACGCGCCGGGCAGCGCTGGTCGCTGGGTCCGCTGACCTTGCCGCACATGCTGGTGCGCCTCGTCGTTGTCGAGCAGTTGTATCGCGCGGTGACGATCGTCAATGGGCACCCTTACCATCGCGCCTGAGCAGCGTGTCGGGTCGTGGCCGCCTCTATGGCGGATCGCGCGGGTCGCCGCGCACGTGCCGGTGTCTGCGTGCTAGCCTGCATTGTTCACCAACCTTCTACTGCGCCGGCCCAATGACACGCCCTGAGCGGGTTTCGCTCGGTCGGGTTGCTCAACGTAGCGCAACTACGCCTGCGCGCCCCTCGGTCGCAAAACCCGCTCATGACATGCCCTTGAACCGGCTCGCCACGAATGCTGATGAATAATGCGGGCTAGCGGTTACCATCGGTCGCGGAGCCGCCGACGCGAGGACGCATGATCGTTGACCTGGGCGTGATGCTCACATTGCTGCTGGTGGTCGGCTTCCTGGCGCAGTGGCTGGCGTGGCGGCTGCGGCTGCCGGCGATCCTGCCGTTGTTGCTGGTCGGGATCATCATCGGGCCTGCCACCGGCCTGTTCGATCCCGACCGGGCGCTCGGATCGTTCCTGTTTCCGGTGGTGTCGCTCGCGGTTGCGCTGATCCTGTTTGAAGGCAGTTTGACGCTGCGTTTTGCCGAGCTGCATGGCATCGGCCGTGCGGTGCGCGGGCTGGTGACCTATGGCGCGGTGCTGGCGCTTTTGTTGCTGGCCGCGGCGGCGCATTGGATCGCGGGCATGCGCTGGGAGATCGCGTTCCTGTTCGGCGCGCTGACCTGCGTCACCGGGCCCACGGTGATCACGCCGATGCTGCGCACGCTCAGGCCCACCGGGCGCATCGCCAGCGCCTTGCGCTGGGAAGGTATCGCGCTCGATCCACTGGGCGCGCTGTTCGCAGTGCTGGTGTTCGAGGCCATCGTCACGCACCAGCAGGGCCATTCCGTTGCGGTGTTCGGCGCGACCATCGGCATCGGTGCCGGGATCGGACTGGGTGCGGCCGCGGCGCTGGCGTTCCTGCTGTACCGGCAGTTGATCCCCGAATACCTGCAGACCTACGGCACCCTGATCGCGGTGCTGGGTGCATTCACGCTGTCCAACCGCTTTGCCGAAGAGTCCGGGTTGCTGGCGGTCACCATCATGGGCATCACGCTGGGCAACATCCGGCAGATCCACATCGACCACATCATGGATTTCAAGGAACACCTGTCCACGTTGCTGGTGTCCGTGCTGTTCGTGGTGCTGGCCGCGCGCCTGCAGTGGCCGCTGCCACCCGGATTGCTGGTGGCGGGCTTGCTGGTGTTCGTGGTTGCGCAATTCGTGATCCGGCCGTTGTCGGTGCTGGTGGCCACGCTCGGCAGCCGCATGACCTGGCGCGAACGCGCGCTGGTCGGTTTCGTGTCGCCGCGCGGCATCGTCGCGGCGGCGGTGTCCTCGCTGTTCGTGCTGCGCATGGACGAGCTGGGCATGTCCAGTGCCGGCAACCTGGTGCCGCTGGTGTTCATCCTGATCATCGCCACCGTGGTGCTGCAAAGCGCCACTGCCCGCCCGCTGGCACGCTGGCTGAAGGTGGCAGCGCCCGATCCGGACGGCGTGCTCATCTTCGGCTCGGATCCGGTGGCGCGCGCGATTGCCAAGGCGCTGGCCGACCGCGACTTCCAGGTGGTGCTGGCCGATGATGACTGGGCCGGGATCAGTGCGGCGCGCATGGCCGGGCTGAACACGTTCTATGGCAATCCGACCTCGCAGCATGCGGCGCTGTACCTGGATCTGACCGGTATCGGCCGGCTGCTCGCCGTGTCCACCCGGCGCGAACTGAATTCACTGGCCTGCATGCACTACACGCAGGAATTCGGCCGCCACAACGTCTACCGCTTGCGGGTACTGGCGCCCGAGGACGCCGACGACCGCTCGGCGCTTGCCGGCAGCCTGCGCGCCAAGGGGCTGTTCGGCAAGGACATGACCCACGGTCGCTTTGCGGGCTTGCTCGCGGACGGCTGGAAGGTGAAGACCAATGTATTGACGGACTCCTTCGATTGGGCCGCGTTCGTGGCGCAACACGGGCGTGATGTCGTACTGCTGTTCGGCATCGAGCCGAACGGCCGGCTGCGGGTGGTGCACACCCGCCGGGATACCGAGCCGAAGGTCGGCTGGACGGTGATCGCGCTGGTGCCGCCGGCGCCCGCGAGCCGGGACACACGCGATGGTCCCGCACCGGCCGTACAGGAGACGGGCGTCTGAGCCACCGGCAGCGGTATGCTGGCGCCATGCTTTATCTCGCCTCCCGATCGCCGCGCCGGCGTGAGTTGCTGAAGCAACTCGGCGTCGAATTCGAAATCGTCGACATCGACGTGCCGGAACTTCGCGCATCCGGCGAAGCGCCGCGCGCCTATGTCGAACGTGTCGCCTGCGACAAGGCGCGGGCGGGCGCGCACGTGATGCTGCTGCGCGATCCGCAGGCCGTGGTGCTGGGCGCCGACACCGAGGTCGTGTTGGCCAATCGGGTGTTCGGCAAGCCCGCCGATGCCGATGACGCCGCGGCCATGCTGCACGTGTTGTCCGGGCGCGTGCATACCGTGGTGTCGGTGGTTTGCTGCGCGTGGCAGGGCAACATCGATGTACTGACTTGCGAGTCGCAGGTCACGTTTGCAACGCTCAGCGATAGCGACATCGCCCGCTACGCGGCCACCGGTGAACCGCTCGGCAAGGCCGGCGGCTACGCGATCCAGGGGCGTGCAGCGGCCTTCATCCGGCATCTCGCCGGCAGCTATTCGGGCGTGATGGGACTGCCCTTGCACGAGACCGCGAAACTCTTGCGTCGTGCCGGCGTCGTGGTGTAACCCTGCGGATTCGCGGCTGTTCCTGCATCGACAGGTTCAGGCGTGGCGGGCTATAAGAGGGGCTCCGAACCGCACAACGTCCGGCGCATGAGCGAAGAAATCCTGATCAACGTCACTCCGCGTGAAGCCCGCGTTGGCGTGGTCGAGAACGGCATGCTGCAGGAAGTGCACGTCGAGCGCAGCGGTCATCGTGGCTACGTCGGCAACATTTATTGCGGGCAGGTGCGGCGCGTGATGACCGGCATGCAGGCTGCGTTCGTCGACATTGGCCTGGAACGCAGCGCCTTCCTGCACGCGGGGGATCTGGCGCGCCCCACTGTGGAAGGCGAGCCCGCCGACCACGATGCAACCGCGCCGGTCATCGTTCCGCCCATCACCGAGATGGTGCACGAGGGCCAGCGCATCATCGTGCAGGTCATCAAGGATCCAATCAGCAGCAAGGGTGCGCGGCTGTCCACGCACCTTTCGATTCCGTCGCGCTATCTCGTGTTGCTGCCGGACAGCACGACGCTCGGCGTGTCGGTGCGCATCGAGGATGAAGTCGAACGCGAGCGCTTGCGCGCGTTGCTGGCCGGACTGGTCGAAGGCAGCCGTTTCGGTTTGATCGCGCGCACCAATGCCGAAGGACTGGACGCCGCGGTGCTTGCCGAAGATGTCGCCTACATCACGCGCGTGTGGCAGTCGGTATCCGCAGCGATCGCCAAGGCCAAACCAGGCGAGCGTGTTTACGAGGAACCGCCGCTGCCGCTGCGGGTGCTGCGTGACCTGATGCACGACGACATCGAAAAGGTGCGCGTCGATTCGCGCGAAACCTGGGAACGCACCCTCGACTTCGCGCGGCAATTCATGCCGGAGCTGGCCACGCGCGTCGAGCATTACCCGGGCGAGCGTCCGATCTTCGAGCTGTACGGCATCGAGGACGAAATCCAGAAGGCGCTGCGCAAGGACGTGCCGCTGAAATCCGGCGGCTACCTCGTGATCGACCAGACCGAGGCGATGACCACGGTCGACGTGAACACCGGCGCCTACCTCGGCACGCGCAACCTCGAGGAAACCGCCTTCCGCACCAACCTCGAAGCCGCGCAGGCGGCGGCGCGGCAACTGCGCCTGCGCAACCTCGGCGGCATCATCATCATCGACTTCATCGACATGCACGATGAGGAGCACAAGCGCCAGGTGTTGCGCACACTTGAAAAGGGCCTGGCGCGCGATCACGCCAAGACCACGGTGTACGAAATGTCGCCGCTGGGCCTGGTCGAGATGACCCGCAAGCGCACCACCGAGAGCCTCGCGCGGCAACTGTGCGAGCCGTGCCCGGCGTGCTCCGGACGGGGCATCGTCAAGACCGCCGAAACCGTCGGTTACGAAATCCTGCGCGAGATCACCCGCGCGGTGCGCCAGTTCGAGGCTGAAAAATTGCTGGTACTGGCGTCGCCGCGGGTGGTCACGCGCATGCTGGAAGAGGAATCCGCGGCGGTGCAGGAACTCGAGGCCTTCATCGGCAAATCGATCCGCTTCCAGCCGGACGAGCAGTACGCGCAGGAGCAGTTCGATGTCGTGTTGTTGTGACAGCGCGCGCACGTGGTTTGCGGATCATTTCGACGCAG
>DASSNC010000057.1:0-15165 GCA_035688305.1 Rhodanobacteraceae bacterium | reverse complement strand
TTGGTGGTCAGCACCGGCAGGCCATAGGTGTGGTGGAAGGCACGCACCAGGTGATCGGAAGCCGCCTTGGACGCCGAGTACGGCGAGTTGGGCGCGTACGCCGTGGTTTCCGTGAACTTGCCCGTGGCTCCGAGCGAACCGTACACCTCGTCGGTGGAAACGTGCAGGAACCGGAACGCATCGCGCGCGGCGCCCTCCAGCGATTTCCAGTAATCGCGCGCGCACTCCAGCAGATTCAGCGTGCCGACCACGTTGGTTTCGACGAACGCGGCCGGGCCGTCAATCGAGCGGTCCACGTGCGACTCGGCGGCAAAATTGACGATCGCATCGGGGCGGTGCTCGGCCAGCAGCCGCGGCACCAGCGCGCGATCGCCGATATCGCCGTGCACGAACGCATGGAGCGGATTGCCCTCCAGCGGTTGCAGCGTATCGAGGTTCCCCGCGTAGGTCAGCTTGTCCAGGTTGACCACGCGCAAGCCGTCGGCCACCGCCGCCAGCACGAAGTTGCCGCCTATGAACCCGGCTCCGCCGGTGACCAGTACTGTCTTCATCCGCTCGTCCCGCGACGGGAACCCGCCGCCAAAGCGCGCCATTTTGCCAGAACAGGAATGTGATCCGCTTCACGGTTCGGACCCCGCCTTGGCACGCTCCGTGCTGTGACATTTCGCAACAATTGCCACCGGCGCACCAGGAACAGGGGAATCCCCATGCGCAACTGCTCTCGCGGCTTCACGCTGATTGAGTTGATGATCGTGGTGGCGATTATCGCCATCCTCGCGGCGATCGCGATCCCCGCCTACCAGGATTACGTGATCCGGTCGCAGGTATCGGAAGGCATGGTGCTAGCCGATGGCGCCAAGGTGGCAGTGTGGGATTTCGTGAGCAACCACGGCGCCATGCCCAAGAGCAATGAATCGGCGGGGCTGCCCTCACCGGCGTCCATCTCGGGCAAATACGTTTCGAAGGTGTCGGTGGCAGATGGCCTCATCACCGTGACCTACAACGGTCCGGAGTCGAATACGGCGATCAAGACCGACACGCTGCAGCTATCGCCAAACATGCTGGGCGGCAGCATCAAGTGGGCCTGCAAGAGCGGGATGCCGGGCAAGTACCTGCCCTCTTCCTGCCGGTCCTGATCCACTCGGCCCAGCTGACACTTCACGTCACCCGCTGTCCTGCCAGGTCAGGAAGTCGCCGATTCAATGTTCCATTGCGTGTGGCGGTTCACACTTTCTTGCAAATGAATCGCGAATACAATCTGGCATGGAAGCTGCACGATTTTCCCCGAGCTTCCGCTCGTCTGGCCGGCTGGCCAGGGAGGCGGGCCCGCAAGGTCCGAAACAGGGGCTTTGAGTTTCAGGGGTATCCCCAAGGTTAGCTAGCCAACGCAGCAGAGAGGAAAACATCACATGAAAACCATCCAGAAAGGCTTCACCCTCATCGAATTGATGATCGTGGTCGCGATCATCGCCATCCTGGCTGCCATCGCAATCCCGGCCTATCAGGATTACGTGATCCGCTCGCAGGTCTCGGAAGGCATGTCGCTGGCCGACGGTTCCAAGACGGCCATTGCCGAGTTCTACAGCAACTACGGCCATTTCCCGAAGAACAACGCTTCGGCAGGCTTGGCGTCGCCGACTTCGATCGTGGGCAAGTACGTGACCCAACTTACCGTTGCCACCACACCGGGAACGATCCAGGTCAAGTTCGGCAACAAGGCGAACTCCAAGATCACCAGCGACCTGCTGGTCCTGTCGGCGATCGCGAAGGATGGCAGCACCGAATGGCACTGCAGCAGCGATGCCGGCACCACCATTCCGGACAAGTACCTGCCGTCTTCCTGCCGCGGTACGGGCAACTGATCCAAAGGCAAGTTGATCCAAGTCTCGAAGGGCCGCGCAAGCGGCCCTTCTTTTTTGTCCAGCGCCGCATCGCAACCGGAATCCATCCGGCATCTCACGTATGCTTGCGCGCCATGATTCACGAACAAGAACAACCGGCGTGAGCGCAGTCAGCGAAGGGCGTGGGGCCCGCCGCCGCGAGGCGATCGCATTCATGGTGGCGCTGGCGCTTCTGCTGGTCGCCGGCTGGTTCGCCTATCATCCCGGACTGTCCGGCGATTTCCTGTTCGACGATTTCGGCAACCTGCCCGCGATCGGGGCGACCGGGCCGATTGACCATTGGGCCACCTTCTGGCGCTACATCACCTCCGGCACGGCAGACCCCACCGGTCGCCCGCTGACCCTGCTCTCGTTCCTGCTGGACGCGCGCAACTGGCCGGCTTCGCCGCGCCCGTTCAAAGTCACCAATGTGTTGCTGCACCTCTTGAATGGTGCGCTGCTGGCTGCCGTGCTGCTGCGGCTGGGTCGCGCATTGCAACTCGAGGAGAAGCAGGCGCGAATTGCAGCGCTGTTTGGCACCGGTGCATGGCTGCTGCATCCGCTGCTGGTTTCGACGACGCTCTACATCGTGCAGCGCGAGGCGATGCTGCCGGCGACTTTCGTGCTCATCGGCATGTACGGCTGGATGGCATCGCGCGACGCGTTCGGCCAGGGGCATGTGCGCCGCGGCTTCGCCGGAATGCTGCTGTCAGCCTGGGGCTGCACCCTGCTCGCCACGCTGGGCAAGGCGAATGGAGCATTGCTTCCGTTGCTGCTGTTGCTGGTCGAGTGGATCGTGCTGGCGCCCAACCGGCCCATGCCGACACCGGCAGCCAGGCACCAGCTTCGACGCGCGGTCTGGATCCTGCTGGCGCTGCCGACGGTGCTGCTCGCGGCATGGCTGCTGCTCGGCATTCCGGGCCAGGTGCGCGGTGCCGGAGAGGTTCGCGACTGGACCATGGGCCAGCGCCTGCTGACCGAACCGCGCGCGATCGTTGATTACCTGCGCCTGCTGTTCGTGCCGCATGCGCATTCCAGCGGGCTGTTCAACGACGCATTTCCGCTCTCCACCGGCTGGCTGCATCCGGGCTCGACGCTGCCGTGCGTGCTGGCCGTGCTGGCACTGATCGGCGCGGGCTTCGCCCTGCGCCGTCGCGCGCCCGCCGTGGCGCTGGCGCTGCTGTTCTATTTCGCCGCGCAACTGCTGGAGAGCGGCTGGATTCCGCTGGAGTTGTATTACGAACACCGCAACTACCTGCCTTCCGTGCTGCTGTTCTGGCCGATCGGCATTGGCCTGGGCACGCCGGGCGCCCTGCGCTGGCTACGCGGCCTGGTCGCGGCGGCGATCCTGATCTGGCTTGCGAGCCTCACGCTGCAGCGCGCCTCGCTTTGGGGGAACGGTTACAAGCAAGCGCTGATCTGGGCCGCGCTCAATCCGGATTCGGCGCGTGCGCAAGCCAACGCGGCGCAGTACGACATGCAGCATGACCGCCCGCGACTCGCCGCCGCGCGATTGCGCAACGCACTGGCCGCCCATCCGCACGACCTGCAGATTCCGGTCAACCTGATCGGCGCGGAATGCCAGCTGGACGCACTGCGCCCGCAGGCCTTGCAGGCGACACGGCGCGCGCTGGCCACCACGCGCGTGGGCGGCACGCTCGGGTTCAATTGGTTAAATTCCGCCATCGAGATGGCGAAGACCCGCCAGTGCCGCGGCCTGGATTTCGACGCCGTGCAGTCGCTGCTGGACGCCGCACGCGGCAATCCCTACTGGCAAAGGGTCCCAGGCCGCCAGCAGGACCTCGCACACCTTCAAGGCATGCTTGACCTCGCCGAGGGCAAGCCGGAACAGACCCTGCGCGAATTCGATCGCGCGCTGGCCCTGGAGCCGCGTCCCGGCACCGCGCTCGAGCAAGCCGCCATCCTGGGCGCGAGTGGCGAACCGAAGCTGGGCCTGGAACACCTCGACCATTTCGCGACGCTTGCGCCTGAACCCAAGCCCGGCTGGAGCATGGCGCGGATCCATGCGTGGGTGCTGCACCATCAGCATTACTGGGACCACGAGATCGCCCGGCTGCACTCGACGCTGGCGGCGGATGCGGCGCAGCCGCACGGCAACACGACACCTCATCAGGATTGACGATGCGCACCAGCCCAAAAGCCATCACCCTGCTCGCACTCGCCGCCGCACTGGCGATCACCGCGCTGGTGTACTGGCCCGGCCTTTCAGGCGGCTACGTGTTCGACGATTACCCGAACATCGTGGACAACGCCGGCGTGCATGTCACGCATTCCACGCTGGCCAACTGGGCCAACGCGGCGTGGTCCTCGCCCGCCAGCGCCTTCCACCGGCCGCTTGCCTCGCTCACCTTCGCGGCGAACTGGTTCTTCAGCGGTTCCGATCCGATGCCGATGAAAGCGGTAAACATCGGCATCCATTTGCTCAACGGCCTGCTGCTTTACTTCATGCTGCGCGAACTGCTGCGCGCATGGCGGTCCCGGCGCGGCGAAGAGGCGATTGATGAAGCAGCCGCGCAACGGCTCGCGTTGCTGGTAGCCGCGTGCTGGCTGCTGCTGCCGATCAACCTGATGGCGGTGCTGTACGTGGTGCAGCGCATGGAGAGCCTGTGCCAGGTCTTCGTGCTGGCAGGGTTATGGGCCTATCTGCGCGGGCGGCACCGGATGCTGGCCGCCACCGATGCCACCGGCGAGCGCAGCGGGTTCGTGCAGGCGACGTTGGGCATCGTGCTCGGCACCGGCATCGGATTGTTGTCCAAGGAATCGTCCGTGCTGCTGCCGGTCTACGCATTCCTGGTGGAATGCACCCTGCTCGGTTTCGCATCCGAAAGCAGGCCACGCGACCGGCGGATGCTGGGCCTGTACGTATTCGTGTTGTTCCTGCCCGCCGCGCTGGGCCTGGCATGGCTGCTGCCCGGCGTGCTCAGCCACGCCGCGTGGGACGGCCGCAGCTTCACGCTTGGCGAACGCCTGCTGACCGAGGCGCGCGTGCTGGTGAAGTACCTGCGCTGGACGCTGTTCCCGGATCCGGTCTCGCTGAGCCTGTACCACGACGAGATGCCACTCTCGACCGGGCTGTTCAAGCCCTGGACGACGCTGCCGGCGATCCTGTTCCTGGCGGCGTTGTTCGGGTTGGCAGCCTGGCTGCGCAAGCGGCGCCCGCTGATCTCGCTTGGCATCCTGTGGTTCTTCGCTGCGCAATTGCTGACGGCCACCGTCATTCCGCTGGAACTGGTCTATGAACATCGCAGCTACTTCGCCTCGATCGGCGTGCTGCTCGCCGCGTTTTCGATCCTGCTCGGATTGCGGCGCAGCATCGCCCTGCCGATCGTGCGAGGCGCGCTGGTCGCGGTATTGCTGATGTGGTGCGCGGGTGTGACGTTCCTGCGCGCGCAGGACTGGTCCGATCCATTGCGACTTGCCCTGACCGAAGCCAATCGCCACCCCGATTCGCCGCGCGCCAATTACGAAGCCGGGCGGCTGCTGATCATCGCCTCGGATTACGAACCCGGCGCCGCGCTGGACAAGGCAATGTTCTACCTCAGGCGGTCGGGTTCGATACCCGGATCGTCAACCTTGCCGGAACAGGCGATGATCATGGTGGGCACCCATGAAGGCCGGGCGAACGATACGGCAGTGTGGAACGAGATGATCGCCAAACTGCGCAGCCAGCCGACCATGCAGGAAGACATCTCCGCATTGATCTCGCTGACGCAATGCCGTTACAAGGGCGATTGCCACTTCGACACGGCCCCTCTCCAGCGAGCGTTCCTGGCGGCGCTTTCGCGCCCCAGCCCCATCGCCCGGCTGTACGCCGCGTACGCCGACTTCGCGCACGACCTGTTGAACGACGATGCGCTGGCCATCCAGAACATGCGCGAGGCAGTGCGCAAGGCCCCTTCCGAACCCGCTTACCGGATCCAGCTCACGCACTGGCTGGCCATCCACGGCATGACCGACGATGCGGTGCGCCAGATAGACGCGTTGCGTCGCATGGACAGCCTGGGCCGACTCGACGCGCAGATCGCCACGCTGGAACAGGAGGCAGAGCGTGGCGGGCCGCCGCTGAAGCAGTGATTTTTGCACCCGCAATCCGGTCAGCCTTGTGCGAGTTGCGGTACGCTTCGCGCCATGCCGGACACCCCGATCCAGCCGAGATCCCACGCCGTGCCAAACAAGGTCATCCGCACCAGGGCCGACCTGGCCATCCATGGTGCGCCACCGGCTTTCGATGAGCCTCTGCACGTCGGACGGCCAAACATCGCCAACCGCGAAGCGTTCCTGCGCAGCGTCGGCGACATCCTCGATCGCCACTGGCTGACCAACAACGGCCCGGTGGTGCAGGAATTCGAACGTCGGATCGCCGGATACATGGGCGTGAAGCATTGCGTGGCGATGTGCAACGGCACGATCGCGCTGGAAATCGCGATCCGCGCGCTCGGCATGGAAGGCGAGGTGATCGTGCCGTCGTGGACGTTCGTGGCGACCGCGCACTCGCTGTACTGGCAGGGCATCACGCCGGTCTTCGCCGACATTGATCCGGCCACGCACAACCTCGATCCGGATGCCGTGCGCCGCATGATCACGCCGCGCACCAGCGGCATCATCGGCGTGCACCTGTGGGGCCGTGCCGCGCCCATTGACGAACTCCAGGCCATTGCCGACGAGCACGGCCTGAAGCTGATGTTCGACGCCGCGCACGCGTTCGGCAGCACGCACAAGGGTCAGAGCATCGGCCGCTTCGGAGCCTGCGAAGTGCTGAGCTTCCACGCGACCAAGGCGTTCAACACCATGGAAGGCGGTGCCGTGGTCACCAACGACGACGAATTGGCCGAAAAAATGCGCCTGATGCGCAACTTCGGCTTCATCGGCTACGACAACGTCATCCACCCCGGCACCAACGGCAAGATGATCGAGGTTTGTGCGGCCATGGGGCTGGCCAACCTCGATGCGCTGGACGAGGTCTTCGCGATCAACCGGCGCAACCATGCGCAATACACCGCTGCGCTTGCCGGCATCCCCGGAATCTCGGTACTCGCCTATGATCCGGCCGAACGCAACAGCCATCATTACGTCGTGCTGGAAGTTGACGAGCAGTGCCCCGTTTCCCGCGACGACATCATTGCCGCACTGCACGCGGAGAACATCCTGGCACGCAAGTACTTCTGGCCGGGCGCGCACCGCATGCAACCGTATCGCGACCTGTTCCCGCACGCGGGCTTGGTGCTGCCGCACTCCTCGACCGTGGCGAAGAAGGTTGTGGTGCTCCCGAATGGAGTCGCCCTGCCGGCTGGTGCAATTGAAGCCGTGGCTGCCGTTTGTCGGGTAATCCGGACCGAACAGGCATGATCGTTACGATCATGCAACCCTATTTCTTCCCTTACATTGGTTATTTCCAACTGATGCATGCTGTGGATGTGTTCGTCTTTTACGACGATGTCCAGTTCATTAAAGGCGGGTGGATAAATAGAAATCGCATACTTGTCGGTGGGAGGCTACATTGGCTAACGCTCCCGTTAAAGCATGATGCCTTGTCAAAGGCGATCAATCAGCGTTTTTATGTCCTTGGCAAAACCACCCAACAAGTAAAGCAAAAGTTGAACGCGGCTTATTTTAGATCTCACGCATTCAATGATTCCTCTGGATTCCTATATGAATTGCTGGATTTCGGAAACCCAAATGTCGCCGCATTCAACATGAATCTACTCCGAAAGACTGCCGAACAGCTAAATCTTCGCTGCAATTTTGTAACATCTTCTGAAATCGGTGTTTCAAAGGATTTGAATGGCGAGTCGCGAGTAATACGCCTGTGTGAGGCACTGGGCGCCAATCACTATATTAATCCCATCGGTGGTGCTAGCCTTTATGATCCGGCTCATTTTGCCAACGCCGGCTTGCGCTTGTCTTTTCTACGCACCGCCTGCAGCCCCACTCGATTCGAGGATGGCGAAGCGTACTTGTCTATAGTCGATTTAGTGATGCGCGAAGGGTTTGACGGATGCCGACCCCAGCTTGGGCAGTACAAGATCTTGAGCAAAGAGGAATTGGCGGGATCATTATTTTCGCATTGACCTTACAACTCCGAAACATCTGGAAGCGGATTCTTCAAAGCCATGCCCAAGCAAAATTACATAGTGTTGCTGTCGTCCGCCTGCGGTGTAGCGGCGCGGGCCATCGCCCGCTCTTTGCGCGCAAGTCAGGAGTTCCGGGACGCAACACTTATTGGAATGGATACATGTAAGAACCTGTATGGCGTTGCAGAGGGAATGTTCGAGTCCCTGTACTGCGTGCCAGCATGCAATGAGGACGGCTACGAGGATGCGGTAACTCGTATTTGTGACGAACATCGGGTTGACGCGGCAATCATCAACCACGATTTGGAAACCATGTTCTGGGGGGAGCACGAACCACCAGTTCCAACACTGCTTCCACCACACGGATTTTCCATGATAGCTGGGTCAAAAGGCCGCCTTTACGAGCATCTACGTAAGCACGATTTGGTTCCGGAGTATTTTCTCGTAGATCGGGACGCGATTCTTGACGGGACGTATCGAGCTAATGTCGATTACCCCGTATGGGTTAGGGATATTTCGATTGGCTCTGCCGGAGGGAAGGGAGCATTACTGGTCAGAAGCCAAAAAGAGATGAACGCCTGGGTGTTGTTGAATGCGGAATCAAGAATTTTTATGATTTCTGAATTTCTTCCGGGACGGAACTTAGCGTGCCAGTTGCTATTCGTGAATGGCCGTTTGGTTAAACATGGTTCTTACGAACGGCTCGAATACTTCCTTGGTAGGATGATTCCGTCCGGCATTTCAGGAAATATATCACGTGGGCGTCTTCTGAACGACGATCGTCTTTTGCACAATGCCGTTTCAGCGGTACTTTCTATTGCCTCGGAGACAGGTGAAATAATGAACGGATTTGTGGCTGTTGACATGCGTGAAGACAGGAACGGCAACCCGCTCATCACGGAAATAAACCTGCGCCATGTCGCCTGCACCTCGGCCTTTGCGCAAGCAGGGCATAACTTGGCCGAAGCACAGTTACTGGCGACTCTCGGGCGCGCCCGCGAGATCGGTCCGGTAGCGATGGATTATCCCGAAGGTAATCTAATACTTCGCGACATCGACGGCCCCCCAATTTGGGTCCGGTCGGTCCCCACCCCACGGGTCGGCGCTGCTGCACGTGCGATCAAATGAGCAATACGGCTTTTTCCTTCCTGGACCAGCCGGCGCGCTCGCCCAAGCCGCGTACGCAAGGCGTGACCATGGTTCTGGACAAGAACCTCAGCACCGCGCGGCTATCGGAGTTGATCGCCACCGGAGGCCAGTGGTTCGATCTGGTCAAGCTCGGCTGGGGAACCTCGGCTTGTTTTGACCGGACCATCGTCGCGGAGAAGTGTCGGTCGCTGCGGGATGCTGGCATAGACGTCTGCCCGGGCGGCACGCTGTTCGAACTTTCCTTCCTGCAAGGCAAATTCGGGGAAATGCTCGACGAGGCGCGTGACATCGGATTCAACTGCCTCGAGATTTCCAACGGCAACGTCCCGATCTCAGCGCGCGAAAAGCTGGGCTGTATTCGCCAAGCGCGGCAGCATGGCTTCAAGGTCGTGTCCGAAGTCGGCTCCAAGATCCTCGAAGAGGACCACCAGCTATCGGTACGGCAGAGGATCGAGGACGCGCGCGCCGAGCTCGACGCCGGCTCCTGGAAGGTGATCATGGAGGCCCGGGAGAGCGGTACGCTCGGCATCTTCGACCACGACGGCTCACTCGATCGCGCGATGCTCGACGGGCTGCTGCATGGCCTCGAGTTCAGGAACCTGATCTTCGAGGCGCCGCGCAAGGAGCAGCAGGCAGCGCTGATCGGATTGCTGGGTGCGGAAGTCAATCTCGGCAACATCGCGCCAGAAGACGTGATCCCGCTCGAGACCCTGCGGCGCGGCCTGCGCAGCGATACGCTGCGCCATTTCCATATGCACGTCCCAAACGTTTTCATCGAGCTGGGTCCGAGCGGCGCCAGAGCGGCATCCGATCGCGGAGACGTCGTGATCGTGGTGGATGCCCTTCGAGCAACCTCGACCATCGTCGCTGCACTGGCTGGCGGCATGGCTTCCGTGCGCCCGGTGGCCACGGTAGACGAGTGCGTGGGCGAAGTGACAGCCGGCGAGCGCGGCGGCCGCAAGGTGCCTCATCTTGACTTCGACAACTCGCCACTGGCATTTGTCAACGGTGAACAGCGCGGCAGGGCACTTTACTTGACCACTACCAACGGGGCGGAATGCCTGCTCAGCGCCGCGCAGAACGATCAAGCCGTGGTGCTGGCCGGAGCGCTGCTTAACGCCACCGCCGTCGCGCGAGCGGGCCTGACGCTTGCACAGAGGCGCGCCTGCAACATCACGATCGTAGTAGCGGGACGCAACAACCAGATCGCAGTGGAGGACCAGATCACCGCCACCCAGATCGCACTGGGCATCCCCGGCGCGGAAGTGCGCGGCAGCGTGCCAATGTTGACCGCCGACGACTTCCTGATCGATTTCCTCAACAGCGATTCCGGGCGAAACCTTTCATCGCTCGGCCGCGTACAGGACGTGATCTTTTGCGCGCAAAAAGATGCGCTCAATATCGTTCCAATATTTGAACGTGGCGAATTGGTAGTGCTCGATATCGGCACCTAACCTTTGTGGAAAATGGCCATCGATCATAGATGTTTCTTACGTTTTTTATGAAATTTGATCATTTTTAAGAGTAGGGACAAACAAAGATGAAGTGCATGATCTGTTCAGGCAATATGGTTTATTACTTCAGCAAGGTCTTTGCAACCGACGGCCTTGGAAGTGTCGACTATTACCGTTGCATCGAGTGCGGCTTCTGTGCATCGAAAACGCACTTCGAAATGTCGGAATCAGAATGGATTCGACTGAACACATCTTGGCATGACGCAAACAATTTAAGGACAGATAACCCATTCAATCGCAATCAGCGTCATTTCAACCAGGCATTAATGCTGCACCTGCTGTCTAGGCAGAAAATAATTGAACCTGGCAAATGGCTGGATTATGCCTCAGGTCAAGGGGGTCTTTCATCTAAATTGTATGCGCACTTTGGCGCCGTTCTACACAGCTACGACAAGTTCATAAAGCCGGCTTCGTTTCCTGTTCCTGACTCCGAACTCATAAAATCAGGATATTCGCTTGTTACGAACACCGCGATGTTTGAACATGTGCGCCATCGTGCGACTCTTGACGAGATAGAATCTTATGTGGGGGATACCGGTGCTCTTGGAATCTTTACATTCGTTTGCGGTACGATACCTGCGGACCCCGAATGGAATTATCTTTTGCCCGTTCATTGTGCTTTCTTTACAAACAAGAGCATGAGTCTGCTCATGCAACAATGGGGGTACACATGCAGCATTTATAGCGAAGTCGCCCTTTTGTGGATTTGGTTCAAGACGGCGCCAGAACTCATCGCTGAAAAGGTTGCCAAATTGAACCGAGCTATGGGTTGGGAGTACCTGCATTTCAAAGCTGGCTTTATGGATTTCTGGCCTTAATGCTGCGAGCCGCATCGCGAAGCCCGTGAACCGCGGCCAGCCCACGTCGCTCACCCGCCGCGCCGCACACGCCACATGGTGGAGCGCGCTGGAAATCGCCGCCCGTTACGGCGTGCAGCTCGCCGTGATGGTCGTCCTGGCGCGGTTGCTGACGCCTGCGGACTTCGGCCTGATCGCGATGCTGCTGGTCTTCACCACGGTGGCAGCGCTGCTGGTGGATTCCGGGTTCGGGACCGCGCTGGTGCAGCGGCAACAGACAAGCGATGATGATGAGACTACGGTTTTCCTGTCCGGCCTGACTGTCAGTACGGCGGTCGGGACGGCATTGTGGCTGGCCGCGCCTGCCATAGCCGGCTTCTATTCCCAGCCGTTGCTGACCCCGCTGACCCGGCTGCTGCTATTCGTGCTGCCCTTGAGCGCACTGGCCGCGGTCCCCGATGCGCTGCTGACCCAGCGGCTGGACTTTCGGTCCCGCGCCAATGCCGAAATCTTCGCTTCGCTCTGCTCCGGAGCGGTGGCGATCGTGCTGGCGTGGCGGGGTTACGGAGTCTGGAGCCTGGCGTGGCAATCCATTATTGCGATCGGCGTACGCGCTGCGCTGTTGTGGTTGTACTCACGCTGGCGCCCACGCGGCGCTTTCCGTTGGGCGTCCTTCCGATCGCTGTTCCGGTTCGGCAGCTACATGCTGATGGCGAACCTGCTCAACACGCTTTCGCTGCGGCTGCAATCCTTACTGATCGGGCGATTATTCGATTCGCGCGCACTGGGCTTCTACACACTTGCTCAGAATACGCAGCTGGCTCCGGCGCAGTTCATGAGCGGCGTCCTGAACCGGGTCGGCTTGCCGGTGTTTTCCACGGTCGCCGAACAGCCGGGAAAGCTGGTGGGCGCGCTACGGCTTTCCCTGCGCGTGGCCATCTTCGTGTTCGTGCCTTGCATGGTGGGCATCGCCGTGGTCGCCAAGCCGCTGATCGCGATGTTGTACGGGGCGCGCTGGACGCCTGCCGCCCCGCTGCTGACTGTGCTGGCCATCAGCGCCACGTTCTGGCCCTTGCATGTCCTGAACCTCGCCGCGGTCGGCGCGCAGGGTCGATCCGATCTGATCTTCCGGCTGGAAGTGGTCAAGCGCGTCGTCTCGATCGGGCTCATCCTCGCCTGCAGTCCGGGCGGCCCGATGGCGATCGCGTGGGCAGTTCTGGCTTCCAGCCTGTTCGCCGTCGTAGTCAACACCTGGTACACCCACCGGCTTCTCGACTACGGCGTTCTGGCGCAGGTGCGCGACCAGGCCGGCACGTTGCTGCTTACCGCCCTCGCCGCGCTCGCCGGCTGGCTGGTGCTTCACTGGATGCAACCCGGAGCCCCGGCGATGGTCGCCGCGATCGCCCTCGCCGCCGCCGTCTATCTGGGCGGTGCATTCGCCGGCCGCCACCCTGCGTTGCGGGAGATGCTGGAACTGGCGCGGGCGCTGCGCTCGGCCCGGTCGCCCGCCCGGGCACTCGATGACGGGCCGCGCGCATGACCGGCCCGATCGTGACCGTCTGCATCGTCACTTTCAACCAGCGCGCCTTCATAGGCGAGTGCATCCGCAGCGTTCTCGAACAGCAGGCACAGGCCCGACTGCGCATCCTCGTCGGCGACGACGCGTCGGACGACGGCACCAGCGATATCGTGGCGCAACTGTCGGCGGAACATCCCGAAACGATCACCCACCTGCGTCAAGTCGCGCGCTCCGGCGCATTCGTAAACATGCGCAACCTGATCGTACGCGCGGATGGGGAGTTCATTGCTCGCACGGATGGCGACGACTATTGGCTCCCGGGAAAGCTGCAGAGGCAAATACAATACCTGCAGGCGCACGGAGATTGTGCCGCGGTGTACACCAACGCGATCACTGTGGACGAGGCCGGGCATCGCATCGGTCTTTTCAATGATGTCGGTGATGCTCGGTTTGATCTCGGGGCGCTCTTGCGTCGCGGCAATTTCCTCAACAACAGTTCGGTGCTTTTTCGTATGTCGGGCAGGCAGGCGTGGCTCGATGTCGAAACGCCGCAGATCGATTACCGCGTGCACCTGTGGCACGCGCGGCACGGATACTTGGCACACCTGGGAGCGCCCTTGACGGCCTATCGGGTCAACCTGGGCGGCTCGGCGACAACCGCCATGAACGATAAGGTGCGCGAGCTTTACTGGGAAGCCATCCAGAGCGTCCCGCGCGAACTCGTTGGCGACGCCGATTACGCACACGGGATTGCCGATTTCATGCGCCGCGTCTGCTTCCGCGCACTCTCCACCCGGAACAGGCACTTGCTGCACGAATGGTGGCCGCGGGTGCGCGCCGCCTCGCCGTATGGTTCGCTGCATACCGCGGCGCTGGTCATCGCCTCCATCCTGAGGATCGGCGGCAAGACGCTCGGGGGCTGTTTCCGGCGCGGCCCTGATGGTCGGCCGCTGCGTATCCTGTATCGTCGCTAGGAATTCCATGGGGAAGAATCCGCTCAAGCTTTTCCGCTACGCGCTGGCCGGCTGGGCCCCGGGTGGCCGTTGTCACTGCATCGTCTGTGGCCACGACGTCTGGCGCTTCATGCCGTATCGTTCCGGCACTCGCGGGGCACCGCCGCTGATGCGCACGCTGGCGATGGTGGGTAGCGATCCGGACCGTTTCGAATGTCCGCGCTGCGGCGCGCACGACCGCGAGCGGCACCTGCTGATGTACCTGCGGGCGGCGGGAATCCTCGAAGACCTGCGCGGCAAGGCGGTTTTGCACTTCGCGCCGGAAAAGCGCTTGTCGCGCTTCGTGGCTGCGGCCGGGCCGTCCCGTTACATACAGGCCGACCTGTTTCCGAATGCACCCGGCGTGCAGAGGGTGGACATGCTCGACATGCAATTCGGGGACGGCTCGTTCGATTGCGTGATCGCCAACCACGTGCTGGAACACGTTTCCGATGTGCCCCGCGCGCTTGCCGAAATCCGGCGCGTGCTGAAGCATGGTGGCCTTGCCATCCTGCAGACCCCTTACAGCGCCAAGCTGCGCCGCACCTGGGAAGACGAAGGGATAGACGATCCCGCAACCCGCCTGCAGGCACACGGACAGGAAGACCACGTGCGACTGTTCGGGCGCGACATCTTCGAGCGCATCACTGTCGCGGGATTCGAGAACATGGTCCGGGGACATTCGGAGCTGCTCGAGAATGTGGACCCGGCCAGGACCGGCGTGAACCGTGACGAGCCATTCTTCCTGTTCCGCAAGGTCTGACGAACGCGGATCAGCGCACGTCCGGCAACCCGTGCCGCCGCAGCAACACGAATTTGCGCGGGAGAACCGTGAAGGCACGAAAGTACGCGCGCAAGGCGATGCGCCGCGTCCGCTGAGCCTGCCGACGTTGCGCGCGTAACGCGCTGAGTTCATGCAGGGCGTGGGCGATGGCCGACCCGTAGATCTCTTTCCAGACTCGCCGATCGCGCTTGAACAGCGTCAGCAGCATCCCTTCGATGGCAAGGAGGGTCAGATGCAGCGCAAGCAGCGGCCACACCAGGAAGGTCGGCGTGCAGATCACCATCACGGCGGTCTTGTTGCGTTCGCTGAAATACCTGCGGCGATAGGTGGTGTTCAATTTGCCCGCGTCAACGCGGTTGCCGCCGAAGCTCCTGCCTTGGCGATGGCGATAGCCGCTTGCGGGGGTGACGGTGACCGGCAACCCGCGAAGACGCGCCA
>DASSNC010000014.1:0-99483 GCA_035688305.1 Rhodanobacteraceae bacterium | reverse complement strand
CGGCGAGCGCATGCGCCCGCTCACTGACACCACGCCCAAACCCTTGCTGACTGCCGGCCACAAGCGGCTGATCGAGTGGCACCTGGAACGGCTTGCGGCAGCAGGCATCCGGGACATCGTCGTCAACATCGCCCACCTCGCCGAACAATTTCCGGTGACGCTCGGTGATGGCTCGCGTTACGGCGTCCGCATCGATTACAGCCAAGAAGGCGCGGTGCCGCTGGAGACCGGCGGCGGCATGCTGCACGCCATGCGCTTGCTCGGCGACGCACCGTTCATTGCGGTCAATGGCGACATCTTCACCGACTTCGATTTCGCCGGCCTGCCGAGCGCGCCGCGTGGCATGGCCGAGCTGGTGCTGGTCGACAACCCGCCGCAACACCCGCAGGGCGATTTCGGCATCGACGCCCGCGGCGTGTTGCTGCCTCGCGCCGATTCGGTGGGCTGCGAGTTTGCCCTCACCTTCGCCGGCATCGGCGTGTATCGGCCGGAAATCCTTGCCGACTGGCAGGCCGTCATCGGCGACACCCCGGGTGCACGCGTGAACCCGCCGCGTTTTTCGCTGACGCCCCTGCTGCGCGCGGCGATTGCACGCGGCGGCGTGAGCTGGCAACACCATCGCGGAATCTGGACCGACGTGGGCACGCCGGAGCGACTGGCCGCGCTCGCCGCACGGCTCGAACAGCGAACTTGACTCGAACGAACGCGGATCAACACGGATCAAAGCAGGTAGAAGACTTCACCCGCGTCCATCTGCTCTGGTCCGCGTCAAAAGTCGTTTCAGGCGCCTAACAGCTCGCGCAGGAACGGAATGGTGATCCTGCGCTGCGCCGCCAGCGCGGCGCGGTCGATGCGTTGCAACAAAGCCACCAGCGAGGCCGGATCGCGCGGCTGGCGTGCGAACCACCAGTCCAGCACTTCGTCATCCAGCTTCAATCCCATGCGCCCGGCCAACAGCCGCAACATCGCGCGGCGGCCGGCGTCGTCCAGTGGCCGCAGCCCGCATTGCGTGCACGCCGACAGGCGCGACACCAGGTCCGGCAATGCAATGCCGAGTTCCGACGGCGAGGCGTTTGCGGCGAACAGCATGCGCGCAGCGGAGGCCCGCGCGCGATTGTAGAGATCGAACAGCGCACGCTCGGCGCCCTGCTCGCCAGCGATCAGCTGCAGGTCGTCGATGGCAATGAAACCGGCGGCATCGATGGCGGCGATGGCCTCCACGCGCGGTGCGGGCAGCGAGGCCAGCGACACGTAGCGTGCCTCCTGCCCGGACTCCATCAGCTCTCGACAGGCCGCAATCAAGAGATGACTCTTGCCGGTACCGCCGGCCCCATGCACGAACACCCACGCATGCGCATGCTCCGCCAGCAGAGCCGCAATTTCGCGTACGCTGCTGGCGTTGCTGCCGGGGTAAAACGCATCCATGCGCTGGTGCGGTGGCCAGCGCAGGTCGAGCGGGAATTGCCGGATCATGGTTCGGGTGGCAGCTCGGGCTCATCGGGCGGCGCGTCGGCAACCGGCTCAACCAGGCTGGGGATGATTTTCGGTGCGCCGTGTGCCGTGTAAAGGTTGCTGGCCTGGTAGCGCTCGCGCAGGAATCGCAGCAGCACCAAGGTGACGGCCGCCATCGGCAACGCCAGCAGGATGCCGATGAAGCCGAACAGTTCACCGAAGGCGAGCACCGCGAAGATCACGGCGACCGGGTGCAGGCCGATGCGGTCGCCAACGAGCTTCGGCACCAGCACATAGCTTTCCAGCAGGTTGCCGATTCCGAACACGACCAGCACCAGCACCAGGTGGAAGACGTCGTGGAATTGCACCAGTGCCGCGATCACGCCGGCAACGATGCCGACGATGAAGCCGAGGTACGGGACGAAACTGACCACGCCGGCAATGATGCCGATCAGCGGGCCGACCTGAAGGCCGGTGAGGCGCAGGGCGACGGAATAAAAGATCGCCAGGCCCAGCATCACCAACAACTGCCCGCGCACGAAGGCGCCGAGCACGCTGTTGGTTTCTTTGGCAAGGCGGCGCACCGTGGGCTGCGCATCGCGCGGGATCAACCCGTCGATGTGCGCGACCAGCTTGTCCCAGTCGCGCAGCAGGTAGAACGTCACCACCGGCACCAGCACGATCGACACAGTCCAGCCGATCAATGCCAGCCCCGATCGCGTCGCGTAACCGATGACTGTCGCGGCGACGCCGCCCACCGTGCCCAGGTGTTCGCGGACCTTGACCAGCACCGTGCTGACATCGAGATCGCTGGGGGGAATGTTGAGCTTGCGCTCGACCCACGGAATGGCCGTTTGCGTGACCCACGCGGCATAGGCCGGCAGGGAGGCAATCAAATGGGCGACCTGTCGCTGGATCAATGGGACCAGCAGCAGCAGCGCAAGCGCCACCACCAACAACATGACGAAGAACACGATGCTGGCAGCGAGACCGCGCGGCAGGCGCCAGCGCTCCAGCCGGTCGACCAGCGGATCGCCGACGTAGGCGAACACCGCGGCCAACGCGAACGGCATCAGGATCGGCGACAGCAGCCAGACCAGGCAACCGATCACCGCCACGATCACCAACCACTGCCAGCGTTGCGCGTTGCTCATTCCGATCCCCGCTTGCCCTTGAGTTCACGCCGCCCTTGCCAGCCCCAGCGTACAACGTAGTCGAGTCCACTGGCTGCGGTCAGCACGGCGACGACCCAGACCGCCACCGTCAGGTGCAGGTTCCAGTCGAACGCGTGATCCGCCAGCACCAGCAGTACGAAACCGATCTGCGCGACCGTGGTGGTTTTGGACAACCAGCTCGGGTGCGCGGTGAAATTGCGCAGCAAACGATGCCATGCGAGCGCGCCGAATGCGATCACGGCGTCGCGCAACACCACCAGCAGCACCAGCCAGCGCGGCGCCTCGTGCAGCCAGCCGAGCGCGAGCATGCAACCCACCAGCATCAATTTGTCGGCCACCGGATCGAGGATCGAGCCAAGCTTGCTCTGCCAGTGGAAGTGCCGCGCGAGGTAACCATCCACGCCATCCGACACGCCCGCCACGACCGCAATCACCAGCGCCAACTCGTAACGTTCGAGCAGGATCGCAGCGATCAGCGGCGCGACCAGCACGATCCGCAACGCGGAAATCAGGTTCGGCAGGTGCCGCAGCAGACTTTCATCCGCGGGGCGCTGCTTTGGCGTGTGTCCGTTCACGAATCCGACATGACCTCATGGCACCCACTGCAATGTCGCGTCCGCGCCCGGATGCGGCTGCATGGCCATCGTCATGTGTCCGCCGGGCCCGGTCAGCGCGGCCAACACCGTCGCCAGCGGTTGTCCGAAACCGACGCTGATCAGCACGCCATCGCCCGCGGCCGCGACCGGCGTGACGTCGTGCAAGGCATCGTCGCCGCGCAAGGTCGACAGCAAGGTCGCGAATGCATGGCTGTCGCTGATGCCTGCGATCCACAAGGTGCCCGTGCCGTGTTGCGACGCCGGCGTGGGCGCGGCCGGAGCGACCCCCGAGGCCGCAGCCCCCGCCCTGGCGGCTGGCGCCGGGCTGGCGGCATTGGCCGCCACCAGCCGCGAAACCGCGCCCGGATCGAAGTCCACCTGCAATTCGAGGCCGCTGCCGGCCGCGTCGCGCCGATAGCGAAAATCGCGAACATAGCCGGACGCCTGGGCCTGCACGTCGGAGGTCACGACAAAGCCCGGCGAGACCTGTTGCAACACCTGCGCCAGGGCCGCCCCGATCGCGGCGTCGCGCTGGTCATCGGCGGTTCCAGCCACCGGTACGGTGACCGAATACGGATTGGCCGGCGCAACCGGATTGACGGGCACCGCGGCGCTGGACGCCGCCGCGGGCACGCCAGCCGTCGCTGCCGGCGGGGTCGTCTGCGCGACTGCTGCGCCGGTCACCACCAACGCCAAAACAAAGATCGACAAAACCCGGATCATGACGACGTACCTTGCATTCGTTGGCCGCAAGTCTGCCCAATCGCGGCGCCAGCGTCTATCATTGCCGATCCTGCCGTTGCCGGTCGCCAGCCCGGGTACCCACGTGACCACCCACGACGAAGCCCTTTCCTACCGCGCCGCCGGCGTGGACATCGACGCCGGCAATGCGGTGGTCGAACGCATCAAGCCACTGGTCGCCCGCAGTTTTCGCCCGGAAGTGATGGGCGGCCTCGGCGGCTTCGGCGCGCTGTTCGATCTCTCGGGCAAGTACCGCGAACCGGTGCTGGTATCGGGCACCGACGGCGTCGGCACCAAGTTGCGCCTCGCGCAACAACTCAACCGCCACGACACCATCGGCATCGACCTCGTCGGCATGTGCGTCAACGACGTGCTGGTGCAAGGCGCCGAGCCTTTGTTTTTCCTCGACTACTTCGCGACCGGAAAACTCGACGTCGATACCACCGTCGCGGTGGTGGGCGGCATTGCCAAGGGTTGCGAGTTGGCGGGCTGCGCCTTGATCGGCGGCGAAACCGCCGAGATGCCGGACATGTATCCACCCGGCGAATACGACCTCGCCGGTTTCAACGTCGGTGCGGTCGAGAAATCGAAGATCATCGACGGCAGCGCGATCCGCGCCGGCGACGTGATCCTCGGCATCGCGTCCAGTGGCCCGCACTCCAACGGGTACTCGTTGATCCGCAAGATCGTCGAGCGCGCGGGCTCGCCCTTCGACCTCGACCTCGGCGGCGTGAGCCTCGCCGACGCGTTGATGGCACCAACCACGCTGTACGTGAAGCCGATCCTGGCCCTGCTTGGCAGCCACGCCAGCGCGGTCCATGGCATGGCCCACATCACTGGTGGCGGCCTGCAGGAAAACATCATCCGGGTGGTGCCGGATGGGCTCGGGCTTGCGCTCGATTCGTCGGCATGGACCCTGCCGCCAGTATTCGATTGGCTGCAACGCGAAGGCAAGCTGGCACGCGAAGAAATGTGGCGCACCTTCAATTGCGGCATCGGCTATTGCGTGATCGTGGCTCCGGATGACGCCGCGACGGTTGCCAGGGCGCTGGCGGACTCCGGGCTCGCGTCGCAAACGATCGGCGAAGTCGTGACGGCGACTGGCGGCGAGCGCGTGCACATCGCATGAGCTTGCCGATCGCGGTGCTGGCCTCCGGCCGCGGCAGCAACCTCGCCGCGCTGCTGGACGCCCACGCGGCCGGCAACTTGCCGGTGGAGTTCAAGCTGGTCGCCGGCGACCGCGCCGACGCGCCGGCACTGCGCAAGGCCGAGGCACACGGCATCGCAACCCTCGCACTCGATCCCAAAGGCTTTGCCGGTCGCCGTGCCTTCGACGAAACACTGTTCGCGAACGTGGCTGCGAGCGGCGCCGAGTTGGTGGTGCTGGCCGGTTTCATGCGCATCATCGATGCGCACGTGACCGCGCAATGGAGCGGGCGGATGATCAACATCCATCCCTCGTTGTTGCCGAAATATCGCGGCCTGCACACCCACCGCAAGGCCCTGAAAGCCGGCGACGCCACGCACGGCGCCAGCGTGCATTTCGTCAGCGCCGAGCTCGACGGCGGCCCGGTGATCGCGCAGGCCCGCATCGACGTACGCGCGGATGACACCGAGGAGTCGCTCGCCGCGCGCCTGCTGCCGTTCGAGCACCAGCTGATGATTGCCTGCGTGGATGCGATCGCGCGTGGCTTGGTGTGCCAACGCGACGGGCGCGTCTGGTTCAAGGGCGCAGCGATTGCCGCGCCGCTGAGACTGGACAGCACTGGCCACCTCATTGCTGCGTGAGCGTGCGTTCAGGCGCCGCACGGCAGGCTGCACAACCATCAACCTTTTGCAAAGCGCAGTCATGCGGCCCATCCATCGAGTCATCTTGCAACTCGCTTTCACCACCTGCACGATGGTGGCCGGCATGGCCATCGCCGCGACGCCGCCGGTGCCCGCGTTCGTGGCCCATTACGAACTGCTTCGCAACGGCAGCCCGATCGGCAAGGCCACGCTCACGCTGGCCCCGCAGAGCGACGGCACTTGGACGTTCGTGACAACCAGCAAGGGCACCTCGGGGCTCGCCGGCCTGCTTGGCGTCAACAGCCGCGAAGTTTCGGTCTTCCAGTGGGCAGGCGTACTGCCCCAGTGCGACAGCTACGACTACAACCTCGATACCGGGCTGAAGCAAAAGCACCGCACGGTGCGCTGCGACTGGAACCAGCACCTCATCACGGTCCACGACAAGATCGACTACACCTTCACCGCCCAGCCCGGCGCATTGGAGCGCCATACCGTGCCGCTGGCCCTCGCAGCCGGACTGGCAGCCGGGCAGCGCACGTTCGACCTGCTGGTTGCCGTGCGCGATCGCATCGAGACCCAGCATTACGTCGCCGCCGACGCCAGCAGCGTGCGGGTCCCCGCCGGCACCTTTGACGCGATCCGTGTTTCCCGCAACGGTGGCGGCGACGCGTTCGAAGCCTGGTTCGCTCCCGGCAAGCTGCCAGTGCCGGTGAAGATCGACCAACGCGGCAAGAACGATCTCGCGCTGGAGCTTGAGAGTTGGTCGGCGACGCCGACGCCGTAGGCGCAGCGACAACGTTGGGCTTCGCTTCGCTCAACCCAACCTGCACAACTTCATTGCCGGCCACCCGTGATCCCACGCAGGTTGGCCTGACCCGGCGCCCTTCCCGAAGAAGCCCAACACGCGCGAGCGACAACGTTGGGCTTCGCTTAGCTCAACCCAACCTACAGAACTCTCCGGGGAAGCCCAACGCGGCCGAGCGAGGGCCGCCCCCATCCGGCCTGCGGCCACCTTCCCCCGCACGCGGGGGAAGGAAAATCCAAACGTGTAGGTTGGGCTGACTAGGCGCTCTTTCCGGGGAAGCCCAACAGGTGCGCGCAACGACGTTGGGCTTCGCTTCGTTCAACCCAACCTACACAACTTTCCGGGGAAGCCCAACACGGCCGAGCGAAGGCCGCCCTTTGTCAGGTCGGCAGCCGCCGAATGTGTGCACCGAGCCCGCCGAGTTTCTCCTCGATGTTCTCGTAGCCGCGGTCGATGTGGTAGATGCGATCGACCACCGTGTCGCCATCGGCAACGAGGCCGGCCAGCACCAGCGACGCCGACGCGCGCAGGTCGGTCGCCATGAGTTGTGCGCCGGACATCTTCGGCACGCCGCGTACCACCGCGGTGTTGCCTTCGAGCTTGATGTCGGCGCCGAGGCGATGCAGTTCCTGCACGTGCATGAAGCGGTTTTCGAACACCGTCTCGGTGATCACGCCTGTGCCTTCGGCAACGCAGTTGAGCGCGGTGAATTGCGCCTGCATGTCGGTCGGGAACGCGGGGTACGGCGCGGTGGTGACATCGACCGCGCGCGGCCGGTTGCCACGCATGTCGATCTCGATGGTGTCTTCGCCGGTATTGATCTGGGCGCCGGCATCCTCGAGCTTGGACAGCACCGACTTCAAGAGATCCGGACGCGTGCGCTTGGTCTTCACCCGCCCGCTGGTGATCGCACCGGCGACCAGGAAGGTACCTGTTTCGATGCGATCGGGCAGCACGTTGTACTCGGTCCCGTGCAAGCGCTCGACGCCATCGATGACAAGCCTGGTGGTGCCGATGCCACTGATCTGCGCGCCCATCGCATTGAGGCAATGCGCGAGATCGCACACCTCGGGTTCTTCGGCAGCGTTTTCAATCACGGTGGTGCCACGAGCCAGTACCGCCGCCATCATGATGTTTTCGGTGCCGGTGACGGTGACCATGTCCATCGCGATGCGTGCGCCTTTCAGGCGGTCCGCACGCGCCTTGATGTAACCGTTCTCGACGACGATGTCGGCGCCGAGCGCGCGCAGGCCCTTGAGGTGCTGGTCGACCGGGCGTGAACCAATCGCGCAGCCGCCGGGCAGTGAAACCTCCGCCTGGCCATACTTGGCGATGAGCGGACCCAGCACCACGATCGAGGCGCGCATCGTCTTGACCAGATCGTACGGCGCGAAAAACCGATAGGTCGGCGTCGGGTCGATCCGGATCCGCATGTGCTCGTCAACGGACAACTCGGCGCCCATCTGCCCGAGCAGTTCCATGGTGGTGGTGACGTCATGCAGGTGCGGCACGTTGCCGATGGTGACCGGTTCGTCGGCGAGCAGGCAGGCGGCGAGAATCGGCAGCACCGCGTTCTTGGCGCCGGAAATCCAAACCTCTCCGTTGAGCGGTTTGCCGCCCGAGATCACGATCCTGGCCATCAGGCAGCTCCTGCTTCGGACGGAGTCAAGGTGCGCAGCGACAACGCGTGCACTTCGCCACCCATGCGCTCACCGAGCACCGCATACACCATGCGATGGCGCGCCAGGGTCGGCTTGCCGGCGAACGCCTCTGCAACCAGCGTGGCCTGGAAGTGCACCTGGTCGGGGCTCGCAACTTCGACAGCGGCGCCCGGAAAGGCGCCTTCCAGCAATACCTTGAGTTCCTCAACCTGCATGGGCCGTACTCGAACGAATGGGAGGGTACGTGATCCGAACGTGAACAGGATCACGACGGGACGGCGGCGGGCGCGGGCCGAGCCTTTACAATATCGTTCCATGTTACTGGAAATCGCGTAACTGCTACACGCCGGCGAGGAGCGCCGACCAGGGGGATCGATGGCACCTGACCGGCACAAGGACACCCTCACACAAGGAATTCCCAGCCATGACCTTACGCACCGTCCCCGCCGTACCCGTGGTTGCACGCGGCGAAGACAACCTGGCACTCGTCGCCAGCGCCCGCAACGTCATCGCCATCGAGACGAAAGCCATCGAGGCGCTGTCCGGTCATCTGGATGGTGACTTCAGCAAGGCCTGCCGGCTGATCCTGGCGTGCCAGGGACGCGTGGTGGTATCCGGGATGGGCAAGTCCGGGCATGTCGCCCGCAAGATCGCCGCCACGCTTGCGTCCACCGGGACACCTGCGTTTTTCGTCCACCCCGGCGAAGCCAGCCATGGCGACATTGGCATGATCACGCAAAGCGACGTGGTGCTGCTGGTGTCCAATTCCGGCGAAACCCGCGAAGTACTGACGATCCTGCCGTTCCTGAAGCGCCAGGGCAACAAGCTGATCGCGATGACCGGCAACCCGCATTCCACGCTTGCGGTGGATTCCGATGCCCACCTCGACGCCAGCGTGCCCTCCGAAGCCTGCCCGCTCGGCCTCGCGCCGACTGCCAGCACCACCGCAGCACTGGTGCTGGGCGACGCCCTGGCCATCGCCTTGCTGGAAGCGCGCGGCTTCACGGCGGACGATTTCGCACGCTCGCACCCTGCCGGTGCGCTGGGCGTGAAGCTGCTGAAGATTGCCGACCTGATGCACACCGGCGCAGCCATCCCCGCAGTTGGCACCGGCGCCACCCTGCTCGAAGCGTTGATGGAAATGTCGCGCAAGGGCCTCGGCATGACGGCCGTGCTGAACGACGACGGCAAGCTCGCTGGCGTATTCACGGACGGCGACTTGCGCCGTACCCTCGATGATGACGCCGTCAACCTGCGTGCAGTTCCAGTTGTCCAGTTCATGAACCGCAATCCAAAGGTGATCGGGCCGGACAAGCTTGCGGCCGAAGCCGCCCAGCTGATGGAAGCACACAAGATCCACGCACTGCTGGTGGTGGACGCCGCGCAACACGTGGTCGGCGCATTGAACATCCACGACCTGCTGCGCGCGAAAGTCGTCTAGCCGGTGCCATCCCAGCCCATGCCCGAGTCCATCGAGTTTCCGCCCGCAGTCCGCGCCCGCGCAGCAAAGATCCGCCTGGTCGCCTTCGACGTGGACGGCACGCTCACCGACGGGCGCCTGCTGTTCACCGAAGATGGCCGCGAGATCAAGGCGTTCCACGTGCACGACGGCCTCGGCATCAAGCTGCTGCGCGAACGCGGCATCGAGGTGGCGATCATCTCGGCGCGCATCAGCCACGCCGTCGACCTGCGTGCCGAACAACTCGGTATCGACCACGTCTACCAGGGCAAGCGCGACAAACTGGCGTGCCTGCGCGACATGCTCGGCGCCACAGGCATCGGGGACGATGAGGCCTGCTACGTTGGCGACGACCTGCCCGACCTCGCACCGATGTCGGTGTGCGGACTGGCCATTGCCGTGGCCAACGCGCGTCCGGAAGTCGTGCGCGCAGCACACTGGCAAACCCGCGCCAACGGCGGCGCAGGCGCGGCGCGTGAAGTGTCCGAACTGATCCTGTCGTCGCAACCGGCATGAGGGATCGCCGCACCCTGGTCTGGCTGGTGGTGCTGGCGATCGCCGTCGCGGTCACGCAACTGCTGGTGTGGTGGCTGAAGCCGCCGCCCAAACCCGTCGCGATGGTCGGGCCGCCGCGCGCGAGCTACGAACTTGACAACTTCACCATGCGCGCGTTCGGCCAGGACGGCAAGCTCTCGTTCACCATGACGGCGCCGCACCTCGCGCGCCGCGAAGGCAACGACTCGTTGTACATCAACGCGCCCCGCTACCTGCTCGCCAGCAAGAACGGCGCCGATTGGCACGGCACCTCGCAGTACGCCTGGATCAGCGCCGACAACAACATCGTCAAGCTGATCGGCAAGATCGACATGCTGCGGCCAGCGGCCGGCAAAATTTCCGAGGCCGAGATCCACACCGCCGACGCAACCATCTGGACGCAGGACAAACGCATGGCAACCGCGGCGCCCAGCGTAATTCAGCAACCCGGCTCTATACTGCGCGGCACCGGCATGAAGGCCGATTTCGACAACCGCACCCTGGAGTTGCTCACTGATGTCCATGCCACGCTCACGCCGCGCACGCATTGAATGGTCAATTGCAATCGCAGCCGCATTGACGGTTTGCGGTGCGGCGCAGGCGAAGACTTCCGACAAGACCCAGCTCATCCACATCAATTCCAACGCCTTCGCCGGCAACCAGGACACCGGCAAGATCACCTTCAGCGGCGACGTGAAGATGGATCAGGGCACGTTCAACGCGGGCGGCGACAACGCCGTCGGCTATACCGACCCGAATGACACCAGCCAGTGGCAACGCGTGGTGCTGACGGGCAATCCGGCCCACTTCCAGCAAACCCAGGACAACGGCACCCTGGTGCACGGGCAGGCGCAAACGATCGACTACGAGGTTTCCGAGAACAGCGTCGTCCTGACCGGCAATGCCGAGGTCGTGCAGCAGGGCCGCGGCGAATTCCACGGCGAAAGGCTCGTGTACAACACCGATACCGGCCAGATCGTCGGCAACGCACCCAGCGGCGGGCGCGTCCACATCACCCTGCAACCGCGCAGCAAGCCGGCGCCTGCCAGCGCCCAACCCGCGCCCGCGTCCACGTCCGGAACACACTGATCCATGCTCGCCGCACAAGGGCTGCAGAAAAGTTTTCGCACCCGCAAGGTCGTGCAGGATTTCGGCTTCGAGATGCGCGAGGGTGAAGTCGTCGGCCTGCTCGGTCCCAACGGCGCCGGCAAGACCACCTGCTTCTACATGATCGTCGGACTGATCGAACCGGACGCCGGCCGCATCACGCTGGACGGCGAGGACGTCACCGGCCTGCCGATGCACCAACGCGCGCGCCGCGGCATCGGCTACCTGCCGCAGGAAGCTTCGGTGTTCCGGCGCCTCTCGGTTGCCGACAACGTGCTGGCGGTACTGGAGCTGCGCAGCGATTTGCCGGCCGGCAAACGCCGCGCGGAACTCGACGCCCTGCTCGATGAATTGAAGATCACCCACATCGCCGACCAGAAAGGCATCAGCCTCTCGGGTGGTGAGCGCCGGCGGGTCGAAATTGCCCGCGCACTCGCGGCCAATCCGCGCTTCATGCTGCTGGATGAACCCTTTGCCGGCGTCGACCCGATCTCGGTCGGCGAGATCCAGCGCATCGTGCGCCACCTGCGCGATCGCGGCATCGGCGTGCTGGTCACCGACCACAACGTGCGCGAGGCGCTCGGCATCTGCGAGCACGCCTACATCCTGAACGAAGGTACGGTCCTGGCGCGCGGCACGCCCGCGGAAATCCTCGCCCACAAGCGTGTACGCGAGGTCTATCTGGGCCATGAATTCCGGATGTGACCGCGCCCGCGCCGCCGCGTAGCGGCGCCGCAAGCAAAATGCATGCCGACGGGCTACCCACGGCCCGGCGCCCGGTATAGGATGCAGGCGACGGTTCACGAAAGTCGCCATGAAACCAGGCCTCCAGCTCCGCCAATCCCAGCAGTTGTCGTTGACGCCGCAACTGCAGCAAGCGATCCGGCTGCTGCAATTGTCGCAACTGGAACTGCAGGTTGAGTTGCGCGAGCTCGCCGAAGCCAATCCGCTGATCGATCTCGACGGCATGGAGGACGACTACGACGCGTCCGACAGCTCGGCGGACGAAGAACGATCTGCCGAGGATCAGACCGGCAACGACGACGATTCCGGGCCCGACGAAGACTTCGAGCAGTGGGACGAAAACTCGCCGCAGGTGCAGGATTGGGCAAAGTCCAGCCACGGCGGCGACGATGACGACAATCTCGAGCCACAGGATGCAGCGCCCGTGGACCTGCGCGCCCACCTGCTGGCGCAGGCCAACGTCAACGGCTATTCCAATCGCGACCTCACGATTGCACACGCGATCATCGATGCGCTCGATGATGACGGCTACCTGCGCGACGGATTCGAGCCCGTGCTGGCAGCCCTGGCATCACTTGACCCGCCCGTGCACAAGGATGAGGCCGACGTCGTGCGGATGCGCATCCAGCGCTTCGACCCGACCGGCGTGGCGAGCATCGACCTGGGTGACTGCCTGGGCGTGCAACTGGAACAACTGCCAGCCGCCACCGCTGGCCGCCAGCTGGCACGCGCCATCGTGGCTGGCGACCTTGACCTGCTGGCTCGCCGCGACTTCGGCAAACTGGCGCGCAAGTTGAGCGTCCGCGAGGACGCGATCGTCGAGGCCGCAGACCTGATCCGCGCGCTCAACCCGCACCCCGGCAACGCATTCGATCCCTCGCCCACCGAATATGTTTCGCCCGATGCCTACGCCGTCAAGGTCGGTGGCCGCTGGCGCGTCTCGCTGTCCTCCGACTGCCAACCGCGGCTGGCCATCAACCGCCATTATTGCGACCTGATCTCGCGCGCGCGCCGTGGCGATGCCGCTTGGCTGCGTGGCCAGCTGCAGGAAGCGCGCTGGCTGATCAAGAGCCTGCAATCGCGCGCCGACACGCTGTTCCGGGTGGCGCAGGCCATCGTGCGCGCCCAGAGTGCCTTCCTCGATTACGGCCCCGAAGCCATGAAACCGCTGGTGATGCGCGAACTGGCCGAAGAACTCGGCATGCACGAATCCACGATCTCGCGTGTCACCACCCGCAAGTACCTGCACACGCCACGCGGCACGTTCGAGTTCAAGCATTTCTTTTCCTCGGGCGTGGCGACCGAGGACGGCGGCAGCGCTTCAGCCACGGCGATCCAGGCCTTGATCAAGAAACTCGTGGATGAGGAGGATCCGCGCAAGCCGCTTTCGGATCAGGCGCTCACCGCACAGCTGAACCAGCACGGCATCCAGGTCGCGCGCCGGACGGTGGCGAAGTATCGCGAGCAGATGCGGATCGCAAGTTCCAGCGAGCGCCTGCGCGCCCGTTGAGTCGAACAAAAGGTTTACGCGCCATCAGGCACGCTTGATGCAACTTTCCCCGCGAGGGGTACTCAATAAAGGAGGACCGGCGAAACTTTTCAACCATGGCGTCGCAACAACGCCAGCCCGGGGAACCACCCGGGTACACACCACCACCTGCTGCTGAGGAGTCAATCATGCAAATCCAGGTCAGCGGTCACCAGATCGAAATCACTCCGGCACTGCGCGAGTACGTCGATACACGACGCGAACGCCTGGTGCGGCGGTTCGACAACCTGACTTCACTCAACGTGGTGCTGGAGGTGGAAAAGAACCGCCTGGCGCACCGTGCCGAGGCCACCCTGGCCGCGGCCGGCAAGGTCTTGCATGCGGACGCGGTCCACAACGACATGTATGCAGCGATCGACGCGCTGTTCGACAAGCTCGACGCGCAAGTGCGCCGGCACAAGGACAAGCGGCGCACGCACGGGCGGGATGACATCCGCGACCTGGCCTGAAGCATTCTTCACCACGGATTTGCACGGATCGACACGGATCCGGCCCACAGCGCCAATGTCCTGCTGTGCTCGTGTTCATCCGTTTTTGTCCGTCGCCAAAGACGTTTGCTTCTGCACTCGCCGTGCAACGCGCTCCTATGCCATTGCGCAAGCCTGCAATGACGCTGGCACAATGTCCCCGCCTGCAATGCTTGCGGGCGGGGGCGAGACGTGAACCGACTCAGCGCGCGCGAACTCTTCGACGACATCCGCGAACGCATGGCCCTGCGCTGGGTGGCAGGCCAGGCCGGCGCCGAGCGCGCGCTGCAACAAGGCGGCGCCGGGCCGCGTCGTCCGTCCGAAGTCGGTTATCTCAACATCATCTACCCCAACAAGCTGCAGATCGTCGGCGGCGAGGAACTCAACTACCTGGACGGGCTCGACGCACGCCAGCGTTGGGAAACCGTGCAGAAGATCTTCGCGCACCAGCCGATCGCGCTGATCGTCACCAAGGACCAGGCGGTTCCCGCGGACTTGCGCGATGCCGCCGAGGAAACCGGCACGCCGTTGTGGGTGAGTTCGCGCCGCGGGCACGACCTGCTGACCTACCTGCAATACAAGCTGGCGCGCGCGCTGGCACCACAGGTGACGCTGCATGGCGTATTCATGGAAGTGCACTCGATCGGCGTACTGATCACCGGCACGCCGGGCAGCGGCAAGAGCGAGTTGGCGCTGGAATTGATCACCCGCGGCCACCGGCTGGTCGCCGACGACGCCCCGGAATTCACCCTGATCGCGCCCGACGTCATCGACGGCGCCTGCCCGGAGATCCTGCGCGACTTGCTGGAAGTACGTGGACTTGGCGTGCTCAACGTGCGCGAGATGTTCGGCCACACCGCGGTCAAGCGCTCCAAGTACCTGCGTTTGATCGTGCACCTGAAACCTGCGGGTGACGAACCCGAGGACGCGATGGTGCGCCTCACCGGCGACATCGGCGCGCGCGAGGTGCTGGACGTGAAGATTCCGCAGATCACGATCCCGGTCGCACCCGGACGCAACCTTGCAGTGCTGGTCGAGGCCGCGGTGCGCAGCCACATGCTGAAGTCGCAGGGCATCGACCAGGCCCGCATCTTCATGGACCGGCAGGCCGCGCGCCTGCAACGGCAACCCGGATGACCCGCCCATGACCACCGCCCACGACAACCAGCCCACCCGCGTCGTCGTCCTCAGCGGCTTGTCCGGCGCCGGCAAAACTGTCGCCCTGCGTGCCTTCGAGGACCTCGGCTTTTACTGCGTGGACAACCTGCCAACCGCACTGCTGGTGTCGCTGTATCGCGCGCTCCGCGAAGGCGACCGCGGCGCGCTGCCCGGCATTGCCGTCGGTGTCGACGTGCGCAGTCGTGGCGACCTGGAACGCATGCCCGAAGCGCTCTCGAAACTCGCCGACGCCGGCGCCGACGCCGAACTGGTGTTCCTGGAATCCAGCGACGCCGTGCTGCTGAAACGCTATGCCTATTCGCGGCGCCGCCACCCCTTGTCCGAGGATGGCCGTTCGCTGGTCGATGCACTCACCGAGGAACGCGCGCGCCTGCGCCCGCTGCGGGCCATCGCCAACCGCGCGATCGACACCAGCGATACCAACGTGCACCAGTTGCGCCGCCAGATCGCGACCGAATACGGCGGCACCCGCAATGGCCTCACGCTGATGTTCGAATCCTTCGCCTACGCGCGCGGCCTGCCCGCCGACAGCGATTTCGTGTTCGATGCCCGCAGCCTGCCCAACCCGCATTGGGACGCGCGCCTGCGCCCATATTCCGGCCAGGACGCCCCGGTGCGCGAATTCCTCGATGGCCAGGGGCTCGTAGTACAATACTTGGCTGACATCCAGACGTTTCTCGATGCGTGGCTGCCGCGCTTCGAGAGCGAAGACAAGGGCTACCTGACCGTTGCCATCGGCTGCACTGGCGGCCGCCACCGTTCGGTGTACATTGCCGAACGCCTCGCCGAGCATTACCGCGCGATTCGCGAACAGGTTCTCATCTTCCACCGTGAACTGGAGTGACCAGGCAGCTCGTCTGGATCGAATCTTGCACGGCACCTGCCATCCCTTCCCCGAAGCTCCACCATGACCACAGCCACCGCCCGCCTTCCGGATGCCGATGCACCGGCCGGCATCCTCCTGCTTACCCACGAAGAGATCGGCCGCGCGCTGATCGCGGCCGCGCAGCACGTGATGCCGCGCCTGCCGTGCCAGCTGGATGCGCTGGAAGTGGGTGCCAACGACGATCCCGACACCCTGCTTGATGCCGCGGCGCGCGCCGCGCGCGCGCTCGACCACGGTGGCGGCGTGCTGGTGCTCGCCGATCTTTACGGCGGCACCCCCTGCAACATCGCCAACAAACTCGCCGACCGCGGCCTGCGCGCCCGCTGCGTGTCCGGCCTCAACCTGCCGATGCTGCTGCGCGTACTCAACTACGCCGACAAGCCGCTGGATGAACTGGCCGAAGTCGCCGCCAGAGGCGGGCGCAGCGGAATCTGCATCGACAAAGCCTGAGTATCGCGACCGGGATTCCGGGTTTTGGTAACGTAGCGGCATGCCCGCGCCAACACCCCGGAATGTCACGATGGTCGAGAAGGAAGTCGTCGTCAGCAACAAACTCGGCCTGCACGCGCGCGCGTCGGCGAAGCTGGTGCAACTCGTGCAGGGCTTCAAGTCCACCGTGTGGGTGATCCAGGACGGCCGCGCGGTGAACGCCCAGAGCATCATGGGCGTGATGATGCTGGCCGCCGGCATCGGCACGCCGCTGCTGCTGCGCGCGGAAGGTCCCGATGAGGCCGCCGCACTGGACGCGGTGGTCGACCTGTTCAACCGCAAGTTCGACGAGGGCGCATGAGGCGCGCCTTCCCCGGCAATGCGGCCGCGCCGGGCATGGCGCTCGGCCGCGTGCGGCTGGAACGGCCCGCGCGCTTCAGCGTCGACAGCAGTCCGCTGCCCGACGCCGAGATCGACGCGGAAATCGCGCGGCTGGAACAGGCGTTCGCATCCGCACGCGCGGATCTGGCCGAATTGCGGCGCAAGCTGCACGGCACCCTGGCGCGCGAGGTCGGCGAGTTCATCGACGCCCATGCGCAACTGCTCGACGATCCCGAGCTTCGGGAAGGCCTGCGGGCGATGATCCGCAAGGGACACTACCGCGCGGAGGCAGCGCTGAAGGCCCAGCGCGATCGCCTGGTGGCGGTGTTCGATGCGATGGACGATCCCTACCTGCGCAGCCGCGGCGAGGATGTCGGCCATGTGATCGCACGCGTGCAGAGCGCGCTGGCGCGGCAAGCCAGCACCGAAGAGAAAAAGCTGGCGACGCGCGTCGGCGAAATACTGGTCACCGACAGCGTCGCGCCGGGCGAGCTTGCGCACCTCGCCAGCCACGGCATCCTCGCGGTGGCAACCGAATCGGGCAGCCCGTATTCGCACAGTGCCATCTTCGCCCGCAGCATGCACCTGCCGATGCTGGTGAACGTCACCGGCGTGCTCGAAGACCTGCGCGATGGCGACCTCGCGCTGGTCGACGGCGTGCACGGTGAAGTGATCGTGCACCCCGCCGCGCAAGACCTGGCGCAGTTCCGCAACTGGCAGCGCGAGGCCCTGCGTGAGGGCCAGCGGCTGGCTCGCCTCGCGGACGCCGAAACGCGTACCCGCGATGGCCATGCACTGCGCATCTTCGCCAACGCGGAGCGCCCCGACGATGTCGAGCGCGCACGCAGCCTCGGCGCCGCGGGGATCGGCCTGTACCGCACGGAATTCCTGTTCCTCACCAGTGATGGACTGCCGAGCGAAGACGAGCAGTTCAACGCCTATCGTGACGCGATGTTCGGTGCGGGCGGACAGCCGGTCACCATCCGTACCCTCGACCTCGGCGCCGACAAGGCCGATTCGGCGGGACTGGTGGTGGCGTCCGAACCCAATCCCGCGCTGGGTATGCGTGGCGTGCGCCTGTCGCTGCGCCAGCCGGACGTGTTCGTCACCCAGCTGCGCGCCATCCTGCGCGCCAGTTGCTACGGGCCGCTGCGGATCCTGGTGCCCATGGTCACCGGTCCCGCGCAACTCATGGAAGTGCGTCGCCTGTTGAGCGAATGCGCACGCGACCTGCGCACCGAAGGCCACGAAATTCCGGACCAGTTCGAACTGGGCGCGATGATCGAAGTGCCGGCTGCCGCCATCCAGGTGCGCGCGCTGCTGGGCGCGGCCGATTTCCTGGCCATCGGCAGCAACGACCTGACCCAGTACGTGCTGGCGGTGGATCGCAACAACGACCAGCTTGGCCAGCTCTACCAGCCAGCCCACCCGGCCGTATTGCGGATGCTGGCATGGATCATCTCGCACGCGCGCAGGGCCGGGAAGCCGGTGTGCCTGTGCGGTGAAATCGCCGGCGACCCCGCATTCGCACCGCTGCTGGTGGCGCTGGGCCTGGAGGATTTCAGCATGTCGCCGGATCGCATCCTCGCGCAACGCGACGCGCTGGCGCATTGCGACCGCAAGGCCTTGCGCGCACTCGCGCCAAGGTTGTTGCACGCCGCCGATGCCGAGGAAGTTGTCGGACTCGTGGGGGACTTTACCGCCGCGGCTTGATGCTGGCTCGGTGAACGAGCCGTTCAGGCTCGATGCCTATCATCGAACATCGTCTTTTCCAGGGAGTCGCGCCATGCACCGCCGTACGCTCGCCGCAGCCCTTGCCGCCTTGCTCGCCGCGCCCGCGGCACTGGCCGCAACCGCACCATCGCTCACGATTTACGCCGCCAACAACGACGCTCTGTTCTCGGGCACCTCGCAAGGTACGCTCGACGCCGGCCACGCGCTGGTACACGAAACGCGCACGCTGGATGTCGCGGCCGGCCAGCATGAGCTTCGCATCGGTGGCCTGCCCGCAACGATCGACCCGGAAGCCATCTCGGTCGGCTTCGACGGCAAACCTGCCGTTACCGAACTCGGTCAGCGCGTGCTGCTGGCGAACGCGAGTGCCAGTGGCGCCCTGGACGGCGCGATCGGATCCGAGGTGAGCGTATCGACCGACGCGCGCGGCGACACTGCGCTCGGACCGCAGTTCAGCGGCGTCTTGCTGGGTGCATCCGACTCCGGATTGCTCATCCGCAGGCCCGACGGCAAGGTGCACTTCATTCACCAATATGCATCCGTCACCCTGCCCGCCGATTCCGTGTCGGGCGGCAGCAGCCTGCTGCTGAATGTCTACGCACCCGCGTCGGGTAGCCGGGATACGCGCCTCACCTACACCACGTCCGGCATGGGCTGGCGCGCGGCCTACAAGGCAACGCTCGCGAACGGATCGGCCTGCCGCATGCAGTTCAAGCCGGAAGCCAGCATCGCCAACCGCAGCGGACGCGACTACTCGGGCGCTGCGATTACGCTGGTGGCGGGACAGCCGAATCTCGGCGATCGCGGCGCGGTGCGATTCCGCACGATGGCGGGTCCGGCCCCCATGGCAGCCGCCGCGATGCCCGTGCAGGCCTCGCTCGGCGACTACCGCAGCTTCACGCTCGGCGAGCCCGTCACCCTGCCCTCCGGTACCGTCACGCTGACGCCGTTGTATCCGGCACAAACGTTGTCCTGCGAACGCCAATACCTCGTCGACAACGGCAGTGCGTATTCGCCGCCGCATCCGCGCACGAGTGACTACGCCGACGGTGAATACAAGGATCGCGCGATCACCAGTACGCTCGCATTCACTGCTCCGGATGCCTTGCCCGCGGGCACGTTGCGCGCATGGATCGTCGATAGCGACGGTGTGCCTGCGCTTCTCGGCGAGGGTGGCGTCGCGGACACGCCCAAGGGCCAGCGCGTCGCCGTGCAGTTGGGCCAGAGCTTCGACCTGCGGGTGAGCCGCGAGCGCACCGCGTTCCACCTCGACCGTGCCGCCCACACCATGAACGAGTCCTACCGGATCATCCTCACCAACGGCGGCGACACCGCACGCACGGTCACGCTGCGCGAACATCCCAACCGTTGGCGCGAGTGGAAGCTGACATCGTCCAGCACCAAACCTTCGAAACAGACCCCGCAACTCCTGGAATTCGAGGTGCCGGTGCCAGCGCATGGCAAGGCCACCGTGGACTACGCCATCCAATACCACTGGCTGCCCACCGACCTGCAATAACAGGAGCAAGCCCATGCTGGAACACATCGAGCACGAACACGGCATCCACGAACTGCGCCTCGCGCGCGCGCCGGTCAATGCCCTGAATCCGGAACTGGTGGCCGCATTGCGCGCAGCGGTCAGCGCAGCCCCGGGCCAAGGCGCCGAAGCGCTGGTGCTGTCAGGATCGCCAGGCCTGTTTTCCGCCGGGCTCGACATTCCCACGCTGCTGCAACTGGATCGCGACACAATGCGCGCGTTCTGGATGGACTTCTTCGGCCTCTGCGCGGCGCTCGCGCGTTCGCCCATTCCCATCGCCGCGGCCGTCACCGGCCACAGCCCTGCCGGCGGCGCGGTGCTCGCGATCTTCTGCGACTATCGCGTGATGGCACGCGGCGAATTCCGGATCGGACTCAACGAAGTGCAAGTCGGATTGACCGTGCCCGATTGCATCCAGGCGGGACTACGCCGGCTGGTCGGCACCTACCGTGCCGAGCGCCTGCTCACCGCCGGCGCAATGCTGGATTCGGACGCCGCGCTGACCGCGGGCATGGTCGACGAGCTCACCGACGTCGACCACGTCGTGCAGCGCACGCTGGTGTGGCTGGAATCCATGCTCGCGCTACCACGCCAGGCCATGCTCACCACCCGTGCCATGGCGCGCGCCGATTTGGCGCACCTGTTCGAAGATCCGGCTGCGCTGCCGGTCGAGGATTTCCTCGACGGGTGGTTTGCCGACGAGGCGCAAACGACCCTGCGCGCACTGGTCGAGCGCCTGCGCAGCAAGAAGTAGTCTCAAGCCGGCTGCGCGCGACCGCAGTCAAGGCGTTCCAGCGATCTACCCATGATGCTGGTGCGGCTTCGGGTCGAAGCCGTGCCATTGGATCCCTGCAACGCCAGCGAAGCGCCGCGCCATCACGGCCAGCGCTTCGGGATTGTTGTCGATCAGGACGAAGCGCCGGCCGGATTCAAGTGCCGCGGCACCCGTGGTCCCACTGCCTGCGAAGAAATCCAGAACCGTATCACCCGGATTCGATGATGCCTGCACGATTCGGCGCAGGATTCCGAGCGGCTTCTGCGTCGGGTAGCCGGTCTTTTCCGAGCCGTTGGTCGGCACGATCGTGTGCCACCACGTGTCGGTCGGCAACTTGCCGCGCGCCGCCTTCTCCTTGCCGACCAAACCCGGCGCCATGTACGGGATACGCTCGATCGCGTCGATGTTGAAGGTGTAGTGCGCGCGATCCTTCGCGTACCACAGGATGTTGTCGTGCTTGGGTGGCCAGCGATCCTTGGGCCGCCCGCCGTAGTCATAGGCCCAGATTATCTCGTTCAAGAACGCATCGCGGCCGAATATCTGGTCCAGCAACACCTTGCAGTAATGCACTTCGCGGTAGTCGACGTGGAAGTACAGGCTGCCGTTTTCCCGAAGCACCCGATGCGCCTCGACCAGGCGCGGTTCCAGGAAGGCGAGGTAATCGTCGAACGCATCGTCGAAGCGCTTGGTGCCGAGCGCGACGCTGGTGTAACGCTGCCCCTGGAAACCCGTGCGGTCGCCCGCCTCGTCACGCACCGTTTTCAGCTGCGTACGGCTCTGCACCTTGCCGGTATTGAACGGCGGATCGATGTAAACAAGATCCACCGACGACGCCGGCATGGCGCGCAGCAGCTCGAGGTTCTCACCAAACTGGATGGTTCCGTTCAATCAGCAAAGCCTGCCAGCACGATCCTGCCAAGCATTCTGACAGACGCGGCGCAACAGCCCAACGCCCGCCACGCATAGCAATCCACGCACCGCTGCCGCCCCTTTTGCCGTTCACGTGGGTACGAATATGAGGATCGCGACGGCTACAAATGCAACCAGGTAACAAACCTGCGCCACCTTCAAAATCACGCAGTAACTTGAGAGCCGAGCGTCGTTCAAACTACGATATTCATTCCGCCACACGAATCGAATAAACGATACGCCCCTCCCCACCGACCCACTGGTAGACAAGCTCATGGACAGAAAGCCAGCATTCGGATTCTCCGGATGACACTTTCTCAAGCGCATCTTTACGAGACCCTGCAGGTATACAACAACAAGAAACAAGCTCACAAAAACAACCAAGCAAACAAAAAACGGTAGCCCCTGATGGACTGCTGGACTATTCATTCGCCGCACCCAAATATAATTAATTGCCTCCGTTCCTGAGGTTTCCCCACGTATTGTGCATGACATTCAGTCATTTACGACCGCATGTAACGGAAAGCTCCCTCTCCCCCAACGGTTGCATCGTTGGGGGAGAGGGCTTGTCCCTGGCGCAGCGTGGAAAAACGTGGGGAAACCTCAGCCTCCGTCCCCTTTTTGCAGTCCCCTTTTTGTGCCGCCATTAAACGAATTCAGACGCGTGAAGGCCCGCGACGCCGTAGAAGATACCACGCCGGCGCTACTATTACCAAAGTACTCGCCAATGCGATCGCAGTATTTACCGAACTACTGAAGTTCCCGAACATTATCAAAGCTGAAGCGCCGCCGAATGCAAGCAGCACACCGATCATCCAAGCCACGATCCACCAGGATCGAATGGGCGGCGACGTCACGGACTCGCGACTCTCGCGGTTGATTGAAAGTTCGGGGTGCGCCTTGCGCATGCGCCTGGCTCGCCATCCGACCAACACCCCGAGAGCCAGCGCGATGCCACCCGCTATCCTTACCGACACAGGTACCTTGAAAACAAATACCATCAAGAACCCCGCTATCCAGCAAACGTAGCCAATCCAATACAGCACCCGATAGGTGACAAGCCTCGTCATGGTTTATTGTCCCTCACACGGCAACCCATCTGGAATAAGGCCGCCTAATAAGTCCGTCGTGAGACCAGAATAGAACTTCGCGAAGTTGTTCATCCCTGGGACGTGACTGAGAGCTCGACTATTGACCATCTTCAGGGCATTTTTGACGCCAAACTTCAAGAAGTACCCAAAGTTCCGAGTGTTCGTGCAACCCATTTGCGACTCCGCCTTTCCATCGGTCAACAATCCCCGCGGCGGTCCCGTTTCCCCGAGAGTAGTTGGCCCCCACGCCGGCGACGGTGCACAGGACTATGTCAAAAGATATCCGAAACAACTGCCTCCGACACTTTTCTCAAGTGGCGACACCCTTCTCCTAGACTCCAACGATCGGGAACCTCGGGCACAATTGCAACGGCCAAGCGTCGCGCGATCGCACAGGTCTACGCACTGGTCGATGTAGTCTTTGTGATCGGGCCGAAAAACCGTCCCTGACACCTTTCTCGGCGGCTCATTGAAAAGTCGACTCTGACCCCTGTTTTGAAAAGTCGACTCTGACCCCTGTTTTGGCTGAGGCCCCAGCTTAGTGGGTTGCTCCATCCTAACCAATCGAGTCTGACCCCATTGATTCTCTCCACGGCAGCTCGTCCAACGATGATACAGTTTGACTCCTGTAATCCAACCACTCAAAGTACCAGTGCACCGACTCAACACCTTGTGTCGCACGTATCTCTTTATCCATACATTTACATATCGCAACTAAATCGCAAAGGAGGTCCTGGGGCACCAACATACGTTTCTTCGAAAAACCCATCATGGCTAGAGGAACGACACACGCTATCATAAATTTTCTATCGTACCTATCCCTCCCTAGCGCAATCCCAAAGTCCTTTTTGTTAATCTGAACGAAACCAGCGATCGCCGGAGAATAACTCTTGGTCACGGAACCCTTGGCTAACAAGCTGTTCAACAACGCACGTTTTAGTTTCCATCGAGCGTACCAGCTCGCTGCTCTGGAATACCTGAAGCGAAGCCTCGGGCACTTTATGACTTCGTTATTATTGGTATGCATGCTTGCAAAATCCGGGTCAGGCACTATTGCACAGTAACATATTTAATTTACTCAAAGTCATATACCTACATAGATAACATTCCAATAACTTCGTTCCGATACCTGCGTCTCTCGTTGGCAACTGCAATCATCATCAGCTAAAATGACGAACAAATCGTAGCATATTTATAAAATGATCGGCCTAAATATGGCTAGAAAACCAGGCACCATAATATTATGAATTCGAACGAACATTTGTGCGTGCAGTGATACAGTTCATGCTTTCAGAATTCGACAATTATAGGATCCAGTTCTCCTGGCGGCAGTATTAACGGCGCACCGGGTGAAGGGATAGCCGGAAGTCCAAGAAGCATTCGTTGCATCTCCATACGTTGTGTCGCGGCGGTTGCTGCATCCTCGTTCGTGTCGGGATCATCCTCCGCGTCATCCGTTCCGTCCTCTTTATCGCGACTCGACGTCTGTGCGGGCTGCGTAGGCACCGCTGGCTGTTCGAAACTGCCGCCCGGTGATTTATTATGTTGTCCGGCGGGCATACAAAACTCGACGCCAAAGGCGAAGCAGAATCCGGCCTTAATCGCCCAGCGCGGAAGCTTAATTTCGCCGCTTGGATCAGCGAATGAAATCGGATCATTGCCGACATAGGCATACGTATTCACCCCACCCGCCAACCCAATCGGATCGCTCTCGATGAACCGGCCGAGCGCGGCGTCGTAGTCGCGGGCGCCGTTCTGGTACAGCCCGGTCTCGCTATCGAAGTACTGCCCCGGGAACCCGATGTTGAAGTCGCCCCAGTTGTTCTGTGTGACTTGGCGATCGAATGGCAGGCCGGTAGCAGCCCACAGCACCGCATGGCTGTTGGGTGCCGTCAGCGCAATCGGCCGCCCGGTCTGGTCGGTAGCGACCGGGTAGACGCCGCCATTGGCAACGACCGCGACCAGTCGACCGTTCAACCACACATAGTCGCGCCAAGTGCCGTTCAAGTCCTCCGCCAGCATGGCACCACCGCCACCGGGCGCGAAGTAGGTGGTATTGCCGCCACCGTTCTTCTCCAGGCGTTGCCCTTCTGCACTGATCGTGTAGCTGGTGCCTCCGGCATTCACCAATCGGTTGAACGGACCGTAGTTGTAGGCGGTGAGACCATTTACCGTGGTGGTGTTGCCGTCGGTGTCGTAACCGTAGCTCGCATTGATGCCGCCCGTGGCGCTGGCAAGCCGGTTGCTGCCGGCGGCGTACGCGAAGGTGGTCGTCGCCCCGTCCAGAGTCTGCGTGATCCGGTTGCCGTCGGCATCGTAGCCGTAGCTTGCCGACTGCATGCCCGACGACACGGAATTCAGTCGACCCAACGTATCGTAGCCAAGCGTTTGCGTGAGGCTGGTGTCAAGACCGTTCGTGATCCCGATGATCCGGTTCTCAGCATCGTATGCGAACGCGAGGTCTTCCACCCCCGGCACCGTGATGGCGGTCAGCCGCGCATCGCTGTCGTAGCTGAGCGTGTTGGAAAGTCCGTTGTAGGAAGTCCAGCTGGACATGCCAAGATCCATCGGCTGGTAGCTTACGCCGGTTATGCCGTAGACGTTGTAGTTGCCGACCTTCAAGCGCACGTCTGCCACCGCGCCGTGACTGTAGTCGTACAGCGCCTGATTGCCATCGGGGTACTGCAACTCGGTCACGTGCCCCATGTCATCGTAGCCGTAGCCAAGTGTGTAGACCGGTCCGCCGTCGATCGAAATGGCCCGCGCTGCCACCTGCCCTTGTGGCGTGTAGGTGTAATCCACGCTGCTTTGGCCACTGACTGCTGCGGTGCACAGGCGACCTACGCCGTTGGCGCAACTATCCCATGTGTAGCTGCGGGTGACACTGCCCGCGGTGGCGCTGGTCAGGCGATTCAGGGCGTCATAGCTGTACGCCACTTGCGTGCCGTCCGCACGCGTCTTGCCGGTGAGCCGGCCATACGCGTCGTACGCCAGCGTCGTGGTGCCGGTATCCGGGCTGACCTGCTTCAACAATTGCCCAAAACCGTCATAGCTGTAAGTGGTGACCAGCCCGCGCGCGTCGGTCACTTGCACCACGTGATCGCCTGCATTGTAGGTAAAGTGAGTGACGCCCCCAGCCGCGTTGGTGGTGGTGATCACGCGGTCGAGCGCATCGTAGGCATGCTGCGTGACGTGGCCCAGCGCGTCGGTCGCCGACAGCACGTTGCTGTTGCCGTCGTAGGCGTAGGTCATCAGCACCTGGCCACTGGCTCCCTTGACCTGATACACGCGACCCAGCGCGTCATATTCGTAGGTGCCGGACTTGGCCGCCACGCCGCCGCGCGAAACCACGTCGGAAATGACGTCGTCGTTGGCGTCGTAGTCGAAGGTCTCCGTCGAAGTGCCGTCCTTGTCGTTGTGGGTGATGGCGGTGACGCGCATTTCCTGATCGCGCGTCCATGTGGTGACTTCGCCATCCGGCGCGGTGACGCTGGCAAGCAGGCCGTAGCCATCGTAGGCGTAGGTCCACGTGGCCGTGCCGCCGTTGGGGTGCGTGATCTTCGTCGCCACCCGGCCGCGCGCGTCGTAGGTGTAATCAACCCCCGCACCGTTGGGGCCGACCACTTTCCCCACTTCACCGAGCGCGTTGTAATTGGAGTACGTCGTGGCGTGACCGAGTGCATCGGTCACCGAGGTCAGGTTGCCGTACGTATCGTATTGGTAGGTCGTCTTGTCCGTGCCATTCGGCGACGGCTTGGTGACCGTCATGGATTTCAGCGTGCCATTGGCGTACAGCGTGTACGCGTAAGTGGTCGTTTGTGCTGCAACTCCATATCCAGCGAGGTTGGTGCGGGTGACCGAAGCCAGCCGGTTGTGGGCGGTGTAGGCGTAGGCGGTCTTCGCCACGCCCGCCACGGCAACGCTGAGCAAGCGATTGAGGTGCTGATCCGGGTCCCACGTGTAGGTGGTCGTGCGCGCCACCGGTGTGCCGGCCACTTCCGTTTCCGTCTGCAGCTGACCGTTGGCCGCATAGTCGTAGGTATGCGTGTTTCCGTCGTTGTCGACGGTGTCGGTCAAGAAGCCGTTGCTGTCGTATGAGAAGCTCTTTGTCGTAGTACCGCACGTCGTGACGGCATCGGTGCTCGTAGACGTAATCATGTATTGTCCGTCGATCATCGCGTACTGCTTGACGATCTTGGTTCCGAGCGGATTGGTGACCGCTGCGGTCATGGAATTTCCGCCCGATCCAATCGTGTAGACGATCGAATAATCAGCATTGCCGTTGGCCTCGTTGCTTCCGATTGCGTGGCCTTCGGAATCGTAGGTGATGTAGAAGTACGGCGAACCGTTGTAATCCTCCTCGGTCAACAGCGTCTGCAGCCCACTGGCTCCCGAGCTGTATTTGTAGGAAATAGTCGTCGAAGGCGAACCCGGCAGGGTCAGGCTGAGAAGTTCGAATGGACTGTGGCCAATTGTCGAAGGCTGCGGAACAGCGTAAGAGTAGACGTAGCGGTTTTCGGCGGGATCAGTCACCGTCACGGTCCAGATGATCTGCCCATTGACGCTGGCGGAGGTTTTGTTGACCGAGAACGATTGGCCGTCTGTTGCGGTGACCGTGGTGGTTCCAAGCAACCCGGAAGGATGGCTGATGGTCCAGCCGATTCCTGAGGCATCCTTGATGGATTCCAGCGCGCCGCCGTTCGAATAGGTCTGTGTTGACCCATCTTCGTCGTGCAGGGTCCAAGTGAAGTCGGCGTTCTCGGTCAAGGTCGCCAAGCCACCACCACCCTGCTCGGAGTAGTTGCCGATGGTGCCGGGCGTGCCGTCGAAAACGATCGACGATCCATCCGGGCGATGGAATGTGACCTGATTGCAGATCGTGGGGCCGGGGATCGGCGAACCTGGCGAGCCAATTACATCGGTGACGCGCCCCCCGCCAGAACCACCGCTGTAGAAACAGGTCGTGTCCAGCCAATAACCCAGATTGTCATACCAGCCGCGCGGTGAAACGTAATACAGCGAATAGCGCAGGCCCATTTCGCCGGGGAGCTTGAAGACATCCACTGCCAGCGTCTCCGCCATGTGGCTGGTTTCAATGGGATGGCCGTTGGCAGCGCAGTCCGGGTCCTTTCTCGTTTCAGGATTGGCACTCGTGGTTATGCTTTTTGTGACTGATGTACCGCCGCCACCGCCGCTGTCGGCACCCGCATAGCCGCCATACGTCTCGTCGTCGGAGAAAGGATCGACTGCGTAGCATCCCTCGTCCCCGGTCGCAAGACCGTACTCAAGAACGTATCCATACATCTGTGAACACTGGGGGGCGAACCCGTTCACCTTGATAGTGGCCAGCGTATTAGAATGGCAAGCCGCGTGTGCTGGAGTCGACGCCAATAGCGCCATGGCGCACACGAGCAAGAGGCAGCACGCTGCTAGTAGGCCGGGAAGTGCCCCCCCCTCGCACGATTTCCGTTGCTACCTTTGCCCTTGAACCCAAGCCACTCCGCGCAGTTGATCGTTCGCAGCGTCATCTCGAAATCCCTTTCGTGGCCGCCCGTGGTCAGGCACCCGGACCGTACCACGACATTCTTTCGGCAACCTTTCAGGCTACAAACATCACGCGGCAACGCAGGGATGACGATGGAATCGATGAAGCGCGAGCGATCAACGACCGGCGCGCGCGACCTCAGTGTGCGCCGCCGCCCTTCATCTTCGGGGTGAACGGCGGCTTGGCCAGCCACACCACGGCGATCAGCAGGAAGAAGCCGATGCCCAGTCCCTGGAACAAGTGGTTGAAGGAAATCTGCGCGGCCTGTTGGCTGATCACGCGGTTGATGCCCACGGCGTAGGCCTGCAGATGTCCACCCATCGCGGCGACGCTGTCGCGTACGCTGCTGTCGAAGGGGTTGATGTGTTCGGTAAGGGTCGCGTGGCTGCTCACGGTGCCGCGTGACCACAGGTAGGTGACGATCGACACGGCGAAGCTGGCGCCGACCGTGCGCAGGAAGGTCGCCGAGCCGGACCCTTCCGCAATCTCCTGGCCTTCCAGATCCGACAGCAGGATGGTCAGGATCGGCATGAAGAACAGCGCGATGCCGAGGCCGAGCATCAGCTCGGTCAGGGCAATGCTGGCGAAATCGACTTCGGTGTTGAAGCCGGCAAAACGGAAGCACACGAAGCCCATCACGGCGAACGAGAACGCGGTCAACCAGCGCAGGTCGAAGCGCGTGGCGTACTTGCCGACGAAGAAGGTCAGCAGGATCGGGATCACACCGATCGGCGCGGCGGCGAGGCCCGACCACATCGCGGTGTAGCCGAGCGTGTTCTGCAGCCACAGCGGCAGCAGCAGCGAGATCGAGAAGAACAAGGCAAAGGCCAGCACCAGCGCCAGTGTGCCGGCGGCAAAGTTGCGGTGCCGGAACAGGCGCAGGTCGACCAGCGGCGCCTCATCGGTCAGCTCCCAGACCACCCACACGATCAGCGAAATCGTCGCGACGATCGCAAGTGTCACGATGGTCCCGGAATGGAACCAGTCGAGCTGGTTGCCCTTGTCCAGCATGATCTGCAGCGAGCCGACGCCGAGGATCAAGGTGATCAGGCCGACCCAGTCGATGCGCGCCTTGACCAGCCGCTCGATTTTCCTGCCCATCTGCACGAACACGGCCCCGGCGGCGAACAGTCCAATCGGCACGTTGATGAAGAAGATCCAGCGCCACGAGTACGAATCGGTGATCCAGCCACCGGCCACCGGCCCCACGATCGGCGCGACCACGGTAATCATCGCGATGATCGCCAAGGCCATGCCGCGCTTGTCGCGCGGGTAGATCGACACCATCAGGCTTTGCGTGATCGGGTACATCGGCCCGACCACGGCGCCCTGCAGCGCGCGAAACAGGATCAGCGTCGTCAGGCTGGTCGCGAAGCCGCACAGCATCGAAAACAACGAGAACAGCAACACCGCCCAGACGAACACCTTCACTTCGCCAAAGCGGCGCGAGAGAAAACCCGTCATCGGCAGGGTGATCGCCTGTGCCACGGTGAACGAGGTGATCACCCAGGTCGATTGGTCCTGGCTGGCTGACAGGTTGCCGGCAATCGTCGGCAACGACACGTTGGCAATCGTCATGTCGAGGACCTGCATGAAGGTCCCGAGTGACAGGCCGACCGTCGCCAGCACCAGGCTGGCGGGACGGAATTCGCCGAAGGCTTGGGGAACGCTGGAGGCAGTGGCAGCCATGGACGGCAGCGTCCGTTCAGTGCACCACGGCCGCATGCGGCGCGGATGAGCCCCCCGCGCTGTTGGCGTGGATGATCTTGGCGATCAACGCATCGGCGGCGGCCTGGCTGCGTGTGTACACGTCGGTGCTGAACACCGGATGTTGCGGCGGCTGCCGCGAAAGCATCGGCCCCTTCTGGTCGCGCAAGTTGACGTCGACATCCATCGACAGACCGATCCGCAACGGATGCTTCTCGAGTTCGGATTTTTCGAGCGCGATGCGCACCGGCAAGCGCTGCACGATCTTGATCCAGTTGCCGGATGCGTTCTGCGCGGGCAACAACGAGAACGCACTGCCAGTGCCGATGCCAAGCCCTTCGACGTGGCCGTGATAGGTAACCGAGCCGCCATACACATCCGACGTCAGCGTGACCGCCTGGCCGATGCGCATGTGCTCAAGCTGGGTTTCCTTGAAGTTCGCATCCACCCAGACGGCATCCAGCGGCACCACCGCCATCAACGGCATGCCCGGTTGCACGCGCTGGCCAACCTGCACGCTGCGCTTGGCAACGTAGCCCGAGACCGGCGCCAGCAAGGTGGTGCGCTGATCGTTCAACCACGCGGCGCGCACAGCCGCCGCCGCTGCCTTGACGTCGGGCTGGGTGGCGATCTGGGTGTCCGACACCATCGCGCTGGTGGTCGCAAGCTGCGCCTTGGCGGCCGCCAGCGTGCTCTGCGCTGTGGTCAGCGCATCGCGTGCATGCGCGAGCTCCTCGGCGGAAATCGCGCCCGAGTCCGCCAGCCCCTTGCGGCGCTGGTAATCGGCCCGGGCCTGTTCGACCACCGCTTCGCGCGCGGCCACGTCGGCCTTGGAGCTGTGCACGGTCGAATACAAGCCGCGCACCTTGCGAACCGTCTGCGCCAGCGCGGCCTCGGCCTTGTCCAGTGCGACGTCGGTATTGGAAGGATCGAGCTTCACCAGCGGCTGGCCCTTGCGCACGTAGTCGTTGTCATCGGCGCCGATGCTGATGACCGTACCCGGCACCTGCGGCGTGATCTGCACGATGTTGCCGTTGACGTAGGCGTCGTCGGTGCTCTCGTACCAGCGGCCGACGAACAGGTAATACAACACCCACACGATCGCCACGACCACGATCACGCCAACGAGGCCGCGCAACAACACGCGGCGCTTTTTCAGGCGTTGTTCCTTGAGCCGGGCAGCCGGGTCGGTGTCGTCGGCGGGATTGGGAAGGATGGGGGAAGTCATCGACGTGCCTTGGATGCGGATTCGTGGTAGGGGTTGGCGGCGAGCGGCGGTGCGTCAGCCGCGGCCTGGAAGCCGCCGCCGAGCGCTTCGTTCAAGGTGGCCCAGGCGACGCTGCGGCGGGTCGCCAGCACGGCCAGTTGCTGTTCGGCGACGATCAGTTCCTGGCGCACGCTGAGCACTTCAAGGTAGCTGCCGACGCCGGCTTGATAGCGCTGCATCGCGAGCTTGTACGCGGCGTCCGCGCTGCTGCGCGCGGTGTCGGCGTCCTGCACCTGCGCACCGAGGGAACGCAAGTCATCGGCCTGCGCGGCGACCTGGTTGATCGCGTGCACCAGGGTCTGGTTGTACTGCGCAACCGCGATGTCGCGCGCAGCATCCTTGCCGGCGAGGTTGGCACGCAGCGCGCCGCCTTCAAAGATCGGCAAAGCCAGCGCAGGCTGCACGGTGTAGAAGCGGTTCGACAACGACAGCAAATCCATCGACGAGGGCGCAATCAAACCGGCCAGCGAACTGATGCTGACGTTGGGAAAGAATTTCGCGCGCGCGACCTTGATGTCCTGCGTCGCCGCCTCGGCGCGCCAGCGCGCGGCGACCACGTCCGGGCGCCGGCCCAACAGATTGGCGGGCAAATCGTTCGGCAACACCAGCGCCGGCACCGCAGGCAATTGCGGCGGCTTGATCGACAGTGCCCGATCGGGGCCCTTGCCCAGCAATGCGGCGAGCACCATCCCATCGGTGCGCACGGCGTTGCTGGCGGCTTCCAGGTGTGCGCGTGCGCTGGCGGTCTCGCCATCGATGCGCGCCAGCGTGAACTTGCTGTCGATGCCGCGAGCGACACGCTTTTGCGTGAGTTTCAGGAAATCGTCGGCGCGCTGCAGCTCATCCTTCGCAAAATCCTGCTGGGCATACGCGCCCGCGAGGTCGAAATACGCCTGCACCACATTGGCGGAAAGTTTCAGGCGCGCGGCCTGCGCGTCGACTTCCGCGGCGCGCGCCTTGCCGACGGCGGCTTGCCAGGCAGCACGCTTGCCGCCCCACAAGTCGAAGTCCCACTTGAAGCTCAAGTAACCGAAACGGATGGCGCCGAAATGGCCGTTGGCAATCGGTGGCAGGATCGGCGGCACGCGCGCGCCGGCGATGCTGGCGCCGCCATTCAGGGTCGGCTTGCGCTGCGCGTTGGTCACGTTGGCCACGGCCAGGGCCGTGCGCACGCGCGCATCCACCAGGGCCATGTCGGGATTGTCCGCCAGCGCTTCGGTGACCAGCTGGTCGAGCTGCGTGTCACCGGCGGCCTTCCACCAATCGGACTGCGGCCACGCCGCAGCGTCACGCGCAACGCCAGTCAGGCTTTGCGAAGCGTGCAGGCTGTCGGCAGCGATCGGTTGGACGGTGGAATGCAGGCCACCGGTACTGGCGCAACCTGCCAGCAACGCTGCGCACGCGAAGGTCAGGACAGCAACGCGATGAAAAAGGGGCACGGGTTTCATGTGGTCGATGTGTGGGAACCTGGGTTGGAACCGGGATCAGGATAAGGACTCAGGAGCCGGCAAGATGCTCGCGCTCGTCGTACAGGTGGTCGAGCACGCGCTCCAGCAGCGACCGCAACTGGAGACGTTCGGTCTCGGAAAGTTCGGAAAAGGCGTGTTCGGCCGCGGCGTCGCCGCAGGCGATCATGCGTTTGTTGACCGCGCGCCCGGCAGGGGTAAGTTGCAACCGCAATGCGCGGCGGTCGTCGGGATCGGGAATGCGTTGCAGGTAACCGGCCTGTTCCAGCTTGTCGAGCACGCGCGTCAGCGCACCCGGGCTGTAATGGACGCACCGAGCCAGCTCGCCGGGCGCCATGGGGCCGTCTTCGCCAAGCCGCTTCAGGGCCAGGAACTGGCTGAAGTTGAGATCCACGCCGGATTCCGCCAAGGCCTGTTCGATGCCGAGCACGAGCTCGCCACGGATCCTGCCGATCAGGCGGCACAGGCCGAAGGGGGTGTCCGAGGGAGTCGCTGCGGTTTTCACGCCGTGGATAATATATCCACAACAATATTTGTCAAGGCAACTATATCTGCAGCAAGTTTGGCCACAGCGCCGACCTGTATCACTGCACATACCGCAGTTCAACCTTTACACACTTGTTACTTGTGTAACTGAAAGCAAAGACAAGAATGGTGACCGTTGCAGCCCATCACTCCGGGCTTGCATCAGGCCTATCATGAGATTCAACGTTTGTTGCTGGCTGGTGGCGCTTGCAAGTTTGCCACTCGCCGTCCACGCCACAAGTTTCGAGATCGCCGCAGGGCCCAGTGTGTCCTCGTCGGGACGCACCACCAGTTCGGTATTCGCCAGTGCGTTCGGCGACCGGCCCATGGATGGCCGCGTCCACGTCGAGCCGATCGGCACGCTGGGTTGGCTTGATTCACGCAGCACCCGCAAGGACAACCTGCACCACGAGGTATTCCTCGCCGCCGCTGGCGTGCGGATTGTTTCCGCCGGTCACCACTGGTTCGTCAGCGAACAGCTTGCGGCAACCAGCACCCGCACCGATGCACTCTCCAGCCGCCTGGAGTTCATGACCAGCGGCGGTTGGCAGGGCGAACACCTGGTGGTGATGCTGCGGCACGTTTCCAACGCGCACCTGCTGGGCGGCGGCAAAAATCTCGGCGAAACGATGCTGCTCGGGGGCGTACGGTTCTAATCTCCGACCGCGACCGGTCGCGCCGGATCGTCCACCCAGCCGCTCCAGGACGGCGCGAACAGGCGTGAGCCGCGCAAACCCACGGCTTCCATCGCCAGCAGGTTGTGGCAAGCCGTGACGCCCGAGCCGCACATGTGGATCACGTCGCGCGGATCGTGGCCCGCCAGCACGCCGGTCCATTCCGCGCGCAACACGTCAACCGGTTTGAAGCGGCCGCCGTCCTGCAGGTTCTCGCCGAATGGCCGGTTGCGGGCGCCGGGTACGTGGCCGGGCACGCGGTCGAGCGGTTCGTGTTCGCCGCGATAGCGTGGTCCGGCACGGGCGTCGAGTATCAGCGTGGATGGCTGGGTGCGCAGGCGTTCGAGTTCCGGGTAGTACACGACCGCGTGCGTGTCGATCCTGAGCGTGACCGGCGGCGCGGCACGCACCTCGCGTTCGCCGGACTCGCCCGGCAAGCCCGCTTCGCACCATGCGCGCCAGCCGCCATCGAGTACCGCCGCGTCGATGCCCGCGGTGCGCAGCATCCACCACGCACGCGCTGCCGCCAGCGCGCCACCGTTGTCGTCGTAGGCGACCACTCGCATGCCGGGACGCCAGCCCCAGCACGACAGGGTGCGCGCGAACACTGGAACATCCGGCAACGGGTGACGGCCAAGTCCGGTTTTGGAAAGATCGGACAGGTCGCGGTCGAGGCTCGCGTACACCGCACCCGGAATGTGCGCCGCGCGGTATTCGCGCACGCCCTGCCCCGGGTCGGCAAGACCGAAACGACAATCGAGGATCAACAACGAAGCCGGCGGCATGGCCGCCAACTCCGTCGCACGGACCAGCACCTTGCGTGCATTCATGACGATCTGCCCATCCTTTGCAGCAGGTTTACCAGCATCAGCGCCGTCGCGCCCCAGATGCGCGGTTCGACGCCCGCATATTCATACACCTTCCGCGGCCCCCACGGCGATTGGTAATCGACTTGGCGGAGGTTACGGCGGTCGAGCAGGAAGTCCAACGGCACTTCGAAAGCACTGGCGACTTCGCCGGCAAACGGCACCAACACCGCGTCGCCGGCAAGGCGCGCGACCACCGGCGTCACGCAAAATCCACTGATGGTATCGAGCCGGTCGAGGTAACCCAGCGGTTCCACGCTCGGAGGTTCGATGGCGAGTTCTTCGGTGCTCTCGCGCAAGGCCGTCGCCAACGCCCCGGCATCCCCGGGCTCGGCTCCTCCGCCCGGAAAACTGACCTGACCCGCGTGGTGGGTGAGGCCATCGCGCCGCAACGTGAAAACCATCCGCGGTTCGGGCAGGTCGCGGATCGCCATCAGCACCGCCGCCTCGCGGCGCGGCGCATTCCCGATCAGATCGACCACGTAATCGTGGTTCCAGCCCGGCGCCGGTGGCGGCGCGCCGAGCGGGTGCAAGGCCCGGACAACTTCATCGAGGTTGCTCGTCATGGCGATGCCGGTGGCCGCTTCGGTTGCACCTCGCGGATCCAGTGGCGGCGTTCGTCATCGCTCATGACACCCCAGCGTGCGATCTCGGCCAGCGTGCGCCGGCAACCCAGGCACAACCCGGCCGCATCCAGGGTGCATACGCCCGTGCATGGACTGACAGGAACATTGACGTCAAACATGTCGGGGCTCTGTGCCATCCAGCAAGCCTAGCGCAGGCGGGCCGCGCCGGGCGTGAACGGCGGCTCGCTCCAATTGCCTGCAAGGCCCGCGTGCGCGTTACGGCTTGATCCCCAACAGGCGGATGTCGAACACCAGCGCCTCGTTGGGTCCGATCCGCGGACCTTCGCCACGGATTCCGTATGCCTGGTCAGGCGGAATGAACACCTGCCAATGATCGCCGACATGCATGCGGGTGATGATGTCGCGCCAGCCGGGGATCATCTGGTTGACTGGAAACACCACCGGCTTGCCGCGGTCCTCGGTGTTGTCGAACACGGTGCCGTCAAGGAACTGGCCGCGATACTGCAGCGTCACGGCGCTGTCGATGGTCGGGCTGCGGTTGCCATCACCGCTACCCAGCACCTTGTATTGCACCCCCGACGGCAAGCTCACCACGCCCTGCTTTTTCTTGTTGTCCGTGAAAAATGCACGGGCCTTCTGCAAATTGCTGGCGGCCAGTTTCTCGTAGGCCGCACGCGCTTCCGCCAGCAATTTTTCCTGCATCGCCTGCAGCACCTGCTGCATTTCCTGTGGCGAATACGCGGGCTGCTTGCGCGAAAAACCATCCTGCACGCCGCGCATCACGGTGGCGATGTCGACGTCGGGTTGGCGCCGGCCCAGATCGAGACCGGCCTCGTAGCCCAGCGCATACGACAACTGGGCGCGTTGCACCGCCGGCGTGGCTGACGACTTGGGCGGGTGCGCCGCGGCGGCGGCAAGCGACCACAGACCGGCTGTGGCAAGCGCCACCACGATCACGATCCGACGCACGCCGGTCTGCACACCCACTGTCTGCTCCATATCCGGATAATCCGTCCGTTCCACGTTCATCGCCTGCTTTGAGCACCGCGCGGTTGAAAGGTTCCCGAAGCCTAGTGCCCCGCCGGTTTGCGCTCCCCCGCCAACACCCGGATCCCCAAGCGGTTTTCCGGTGGTGCCAGCGGACACGTCGCATGCGGCGTGAACGCGCACGGCGGGTTGTAGGCCTTGTTGAAGTCCAGCACGATGCGGTCTCCCACCGGCATGTCGGCGTACAGGAAGCGCGCCGCGCCATGCGTTTCCGCACCCGAGGTCAGGTCGGCAAAAAACACGAACAACTGCGTGGCATCCGGCGTTTCCCGCACCGGATACAGCGTCAGGCGCTTGCCGTCGCGGTGGAACGTCGCCATTCCCGGCGCCGGATAATTCTCGATCGTGCCGATCACGGTGCTGGTCGCGAGCTGGAACGGCGGGTCGAGTGGATGCCATTCGGCTTCGATCCGCCACGACGGGTCGACGGGAAAGCGCTCGATGCCGCGGAATCCGGTGCGCGTCGGCGCCGCGCTGTCACGCACCCGCAAGCCCTTGCGGCCACTGCGTTCGATCGCGATGAAGCTGACCGTGCCGAATGCAACCACGGTAGGCTCGGGTTGACTGTCGTCGATGAGTGGCGCGCACAGCGCCGGCTTGCCGTCAATCGTGGCACCGCTGGCGGGATCGAGACGCACGCTCAGCGTCCCATCCTGCGCCCACTCGACCGCACCGAGATGCGCGGGCGCACGCGCCAGCACGATGTCGTTGTCGGCAGCGCTGCCGATCGTGTTCAGACCCGGATTCAGCCATTCCAGCCCTATCAGGCTCAGCCATCCGGTGGGCGCCATCAGGCGCTCGATGCGCCCCGCGTGCCAGCGCTCGATTTCCCGGCGATAGGCTTCGTCAACACTCACTGTCTACCTTCCTCGCAAGAACAATTTGTCGAGCTCACCGATCGAAAGTTGCGTCCAGGTCGGGCGCCCGTGATTGCATTGCCCGGAGCGCTCGGTCGCCTCCATCTCGCGCAACAGCGCATTCATCTCGGGAAGCGTCAGGCGCCGGTGTGCGCGCACCGACCCGTGGCAGGCCATCGTCGACAGCAACTCATTCTGCAATTCTTCCAGCCGCCGCGAATTGCCGTGCTCGGCCAACTCGGCCAATACATCGCGCGCCAGCTGTGCTGCATCGGCACCATCCAGCAGCGCCGGAATCCTGCGCGCGGTCACCTGCCGGGGGCCGCTGCGGTCGAGTTCCAGCCCGTACGACGCAAGCGTCGCGGCGTGTTCCTCGGCTGCGACCGCTTCGCGCTCGCTCACGGCAATGGCTTCGGGCACCAACAGGTGTTGCGAACGGACCTGATTGGCAGCGCGCGCAGCTTTCAATTTTTCGTAGGTCACCCGCTCGTGCGCCGCGTGCATATCGACCAGCACCAACCCTTGCGCATTCTCGGCGAGGATGTAGATGCCCGCCAGTTGTGCCAGCGCATACCCGAGCGGCGGCGGCGCGCCCGCCTCGGCGTCTTCCTGCAGCCGCACCGGCACCGGCGCCGCGCGGGTACCGGACCCACCGAGCAAGGTGGCGTAGGGATCACCTGCCGCTTCACGCACGCCGAGACCGAACTGCCGCGCGGTGTCGGGGACAATGTCGCGATCAGCCTGCGCAACGCCGTGGCCCGGGCCGGATGAAAATGTCCCCGACACCATTTCGCCCGCGCGGGTTTGCGCCACCGCGTCGTGCAAGGCGTGGTACATGAAATCGTGCACCAGGCGCGTATCGCGAAAGCGCACCTCGCGCTTGGCCGGGTGCACGTTCACGTCAACCGCAGCGGGATCCAGTTCAAGGAACAACACGAAGGCCGGATGCCGACCGTGGTAGAGCACGTCGGCGTAAGCCTGGCGCACCGCATGGGCCACGGATTTGTCGCGCACCAGGCGACCGTTGACGTGGAAATATTGCTGGTCGGCCTGGGCCCGTGAGGCGGTCGGCAAACCAATCCAACCGGTCAACGACAGGCCCGCTGCCGCGTGTTCGATGCGCAGGCAATGTTGCGAGAACGCTTCCCCCAGCAACTCCCCGGCGCGCTGCAATTGTTCGTCGCCAGGCGCCGCCGGCTTCAGCAAGCGCACCGGCTTGCCGTTGTGCACGAGCCGGAATTCGACATCGGGCCGCGCGAGGGCCAGGGAGCGCACCAGTTCGTCGATATGGCCAAATTCGGTACGCTCGGCGCGCAGGAACTTGCGGCGCGCCGGCACCGCGTGGAACAGGTCGCGCACTTCGATGGTGGTTCCGACCGGACTTGCAGCAGGGCGTGTCGTGCCGCCCTCGATTCGCGTAGCCTGTGTGTCGCTGGCGCGCCGCGAGGTGATCGACAGCCGCGACACCGACGCAATCGACGCCAGCGCTTCGCCACGAAACCCCATGCTGGCGACGTGCGTCAAGTCATCGAAGCTGGCGATCTTGCTGGTCGCATGCGGCGCCAGCGCCAGCGGCAATTCGTCCGCGGCGATGCCGCCGCCGTCGTCGCGCACGCGGATCAGGCGCATGCCGCCCATTTCGACCTCGATGTCGATGCGGCGCGCGCCCGCGTCGAGGGCGTTTTCCGCCAGTTCCTTCACGACCGACGCCGGCCGCTCGATCACCTCGCCGGCGGCGATCTGGTTGATGAGTTCTGGCGGCAGCGGGCGGATGGCAGTCATCGCGCGGAGGATAACGGAGATGAGACCCACTGCAGATCAACAGCGTTTGACACGGATCAACACGGATAAGAGCAGATTCGTCTGCAGCAGCCCCTGCGCGTCAGCGCCAATCCTGTCAAATGCACGCTCTTGATCCGGTTCCCGCATCCAGTCAGATTCGAAGCAAATCGTTCTCAAAGCTCGCTCTTGATCGCATTCGCTCTACCCGCTTTTATCCGTGTCAATCCGTGTCAAATGCTTTTTTGCGCAGCGCCTTAAAACGTCAGTCGGCCGATTCCCCGCCAACGATCCGATAGCACGGCACGTACTTGCTGCCGGGCAGTTTCATGCGATGCGCCGCCGCAAAACCCTTCAGCAAGTCGTCGAGCGCGTGCATGAAATCCGGTTCGCCATGGATTTCGTAGGGACCATGCTGGTCGATCTGGTGCATACCCTCTTCCTTCACGTTGCCCGCGACGATGCCCGAAAACGCGCGCCGCATGTCGGCGGCAAGTTCATGCGGTGGCCGGCCGCGGTGCAGGTCCAGCGCGGCCATCGCGGCGTGCGTGGCCTCGAACGGCTGCTGGAATGGAAGATCGATGGTGATCTCCCAATTGAAGAAGAACGCATCGTGCTGCTCGACGCGATGGTCGCGCACGGTCACGATGCCGTCCCGCATCGCGTGCGCGACCGCTACCGGATCGTCAATGATGATGCGATAGCGCTGCGCCACGGCATCGCCCAGAACCAGCCGCAGGAATTTGTCGATCTCCGCAAAATAATCCGCCGCCACCGTAGGCCCGGTGAACACCAGCGGGAACGGGATATGCGCATTGGCCGGGTGCAACAGGATGCCGAGCAGGTACAGGATTTCCTCGCAGGTACCGACGCCGCCGGGGAACACGATGAAGCCGTGGCCGGTGCGCACGAAGGCTTCCAGCCGCTTTTCGATGTCGGGCAGGATCACCAGGCTGTTGACGATCGGGTTCGGCGACTCGGCCGCAATGATGCTGGGTTCGGTCAGACCGATGTAGCGATTGTCGTAGTGGCGTTGCTTGGCGTGGGCAATGGTCGCGCCCTTCATCGGGCCCTTCATGGCACCCGGGCCGCAGCCGGTGCAGATGTCCATGCCGCGCAAGCCGAGCTGGTAGCCGACCGTCTTGGTGTAGTCGTATTCCTCGCGCGAGATCGAATGGCCGCCCCAGCACACCACCAGGTTGGGATCGAAACGCGCACGCAGCACCCGCGCATTGCGCAGGATGTCGAACACCGCATGCGTGATGCCACTGGATTCGGACAGGTTGAACTCGCCCGACTTCAACTTGGTCGACACGTACACGATGTCGCGCAACACCGCGAACAACAGCTCGTTGGTGCCACGGATGATCTTGCCGTCGACGAACGCTTGCGCGGGGGCGTTGTGCAAATCCAGTTTGATCCCGCGATCCTGTTGCAGCACCTCGATGTCGAAGTCCGGGTACTGCCCGAGCAGCGCGCGCGCGCTGTCGTGCATCGCACCTGAAGTCAGCACCGCCAGCACGCAGGAGCGCAGCAAGGTGTGCAATCCTGCCGAAGTCGCGTCGCGCAAGCGCGCGATCTCGTCACGCGACAACACGTCGAGCATGCCGGTTGGCACGACCTGGGCGTTGACGGTCGCAGCGCGCGCTGCGACGGGTTTCACGGTGTCTTGCATGCCGGGCTCCTTTGCTCAGCCTGCGTGGAGATACGCTTCCAACCCGCCCAGGAACATCTGCACCGACAACGCGATCAGCAACATGCCCATCACGCGTTCCAGTGCGGTCAACACGCTCTCGCCAAGCAGCTTGAACAGCCACGTTGAACTCAACAGGATCACGGCGGTGGCCAACCACGCCGCCAGCAACGCGATGCCCCATTCCATTTGACGCCCGGGCTGGGTGCTGGTCAACAACAGCAAGGCCGCCATCGCCGAGGGTCCCGCCACGCCGGGTATCGCCAACGGCACGATGAAGGGTTCACCCTGCCCCACCGGCCCGAAGATGGCGCCGTCCTTCGGCGGAAACACCATCTTGATCGCGATCAGGAACAACACGATGCCACCGGCAATGCTGATGGCTTCCTGGCGCAGTTGCATGATCGCCAACAATTCGCGTCCGCCCACCAGGAACGCGACCAGCACCACCAGCGCGATCAGCAACTCGCGGACCATCACCCAGCGCCGGCGCTTGGGTGGCACCTGCTTGAGGATCGTCAGGAAAAACGGTACGTTGCCGAGCGGATCGAGTACCAGGAACAGCATCACGCCCGCCGACAGCACGGTGATATGCGTGTGCATGCGTCTACCCCTTGTCGTTCGCGCGTGCGCGCAGGTCCAGCAACTTCCCGCGCGCGGCGCGCGCCGCCGGGGTCAACAAATAGACGACTGCATCCGCAGCCGCCGCGGGCGTCGACACCGTGGTCGGGTCCTCGCCCGCCCATATCGTGCGGCGCAACGCGGTGCGCATGGGCGCCGGCAACAACGTATGCACGCGCATCGGCGTTTCGTCGGTCTCTTCGTGCAGGATCGACGCCAGGCCTTCGAGGCCCGCCTTGGCGACGCCGTAGGCGCCCCAGTGCGCGCGGCCCATGCGCGCGGGATCGTCCAGGACGAACACCACGGCACTGTCCTCGCGTGCCAGCAACAACGGCATGCAGGCTTGCGTCAGCAGGAACGGCGCGGACAGATCCACGTGCAGCGTGGAAATCCATTCCTCGGGCGACAGCATGCCGAGCGGCGTGAGGCCCTCGCACTTCACCGCGGTGTGCACGATGCCGTCGAGCCGGCCCAACTGGCGTTCGATGGATTGCGCGAGGGTCTGGTACTCGAGCGGCGATGCGCCTTGGAGGTCCATCGGCTGCAGCACCGGCTGCGCCACGCCCGGCAACGCCGCGACTTCGTCGTACACCGGTTCCAGCGTGCGCGCCTTGCGGTCGGCCAGCAACACGGTGGCGCCAGCCTTCGCGCACGCGAGTGCCGAGGCACGGCCGAGACCGCCGGCGGCACCGGTAATCAGGATCACCCGGTCCGCCAACGAACCCGCGGCGGGCGTCCAGTCCGCCGGCAGGTGCGCGACGGGCAAGCTCATTGCGCGGCCGTTTGCTTGGTGGCTTCCGCGACCATGCGCTGCAACTCACCGGATTCATACAACTCCAGCGTGATGTCGCAACCGCCGATCAGTTCGCCGTGGATGTACAACTGCGGGAACGTCGGCCAGTTCGAATAGCGCGGCAGGTTGGCGCGGATTTCCGGATCCTCGAGCACGTTCACCGAAAAATATTCGGCGCCGATGGCGTTGAGGGCCTGCGAGGTGCGCATGGAAAACCCGCACATCGGATAATCGGGCGTGCCCTTCATGTACAGCACGATGGGATGGCCGGAGAGGGTCTGCTTGATGCGTTCGGTGACGTCCATAAGGGTCTACAATGGAGAGCGGAGTCTTGCGAAGAGCGTGAATTGTATCAGGCCCTCACGCCGCCAAGCTGGCCCGTCCAAACCATCGAAACCAAGGAGAATCCATATGGCGATCGAACTTCCCCCGCTCCCCTACGAGCGCAACGCGCTGGCACCGCACATCTCCGAGGAAACGCTGGATTTCCACTACGGCAAGCACCACGCCGCCTACGTCAGCAACCTCAACAAGCAGATCGAGGGCACCGAGTTTGCCGATCTCAATCTTGAAGCGATCGTGAAGAAGGCCACCGGCGGCATGTTCAACAACGCCGCGCAGACGTGGAACCACACCTTCTACTGGAACTCGCTCTCGCCCAAGGGCGGCGGCGATCCATCCGGCAAGCTGGCCGATGCCATCAGCAAGGCCTTTGGCGATGTCGCCAAGTTCAAGGCCGAGTTCGCCAAGCTCGCGACCGGCACCTTCGGTTCCGGCTGGGCCTGGCTGGTGCAGCGCGCCGACGGCTCGCTGGGACTGGTCAGCACGTCCAACGCGGGCACCCCGATCACCGGCAGCGACCGGCCGCTGCTGACCTGCGACGTGTGGGAACATGCGTATTACATCGACTACCGCAACGCACGCGCGAAATATGTTGACGCCTACTGGAACCTGGTGAACTGGGATTTCGCCGCCAGCCAGATGGCGTAAGTCTCACACGCAAACGCCCCGCCGGCCGTGCGCCGCGGGGCGGTTTGTTCTGGCCGCCTTACGCGGCCGCCGCGGCACTTTCCACCGCAGCCGCAAGCCGCGCGGCCAGCGACTCCACCTCGTCGGCGTCCTCGCCCTCGATGGTGACGCGGACCAGCGGTTCGGTGCCGGACGCGCGCAGCACCACCCGCCCACGACCGCGCAAGACGTCCTGAACGTTGGCCAGCACTCCCTGTACCGACACGCTCGACAGGGCCCTGCGCGCACCCGCCGCGCGCACGTTGCGGGTAATCTGCGGCAACTTGTTGAGACTCGCGCACGCCGCGGACAGGTCCTTGCCGGCGCGCGCCAGCGCGTCCAGCACCGCCAAAGCCGAAACAATGCCGTCACCGGTGCTGGCCCGATCCAGGCACAGGATGTGCCCGGAGGTCTCGCCGCCGAGCATGCCGTCGTGCTCCTTCAATTGCTGCAGGACGTAACGGTCACCGACATTGGCACGCAGGAACCGCGCGCCGGCTCCGGTCAGGGCGAGTTCCAGCCCGAAGTTGCTCATCAGTGTGCCGACCACCGGCCCGCGCAAGCGACCGCTCGCCAACCAGTCGTTCGCGATCACGTAGAGCAGATCATCGCCATCCGCGAGCTTGCCGTTGCGGTCGATCATCTGCACGCGGTCGCCATCGCCATCGAAGGCGATGCCGAGGTCGGCGCCCAATTCGATGACCGCGCCACGCAACGTCGCAGGGTGGGTGGAACCGACTTCGCGGTTGATATTGAAGCCATCTGGTTCGCAACCGATACGCGTAACCTTTGCCCCCAGTGCCGCGAACACCTTGGGCGCAACGGCGTAGGTGGCGCCGTGTGCGCAATCCAGCACGATGTGCATGCCGGAGAGGTCCGGCGGCGTGGCCACGGTGCCGAGGCAGAAGCGGACGTAGCGTTCGTCGGCATCTTCGATGCGGCGTGCCTTGCCAAGCAGTTCCGGCGACACCGTCACGAACGGCGCCTCGATTTCCCGTTCAATGGCCAGCTCCAACGCATCATCGAGCTTTTCGCCATTGGCGGAGAAGAACTTGATTCCGTTGTCCTCGTAGGGATTGTGCGAGGCGCTGATCACGATGCCGGCGCTGGCACCGAGCTCGCGGGTCAGCTGTGCCACCGCAGGCGTTGGCAGTGGTCCGAGCAGACCGACGTTGGCGCCGGCTGCAACCAGCCCGGCCTCCAGCGCCGATTCGAACATGTAGCCCGACACGCGCGTGTCCTTGCCGATCAAGACCAGCGGTCGTTTGCCATCGCTCAGCACCACGCCCGCGGCGCGGCCCAGCTTCAGCATGAACTCGGCCGTGATCGGCCATTCGCCGACGCGACCGCGGATGCCGTCGGTACCGAAGTACTTCTTGCGCGGCTGGGGGCTCGGGACGCGTGAGTCGGGCATGGTTGAGGGACGAGCGACGAGGGACAAGCACATGATAACGCGTCGTCATTCCGGGACTGCCGTGGAGGCAGTCCAACGCAGAACCCGGAATCCAACTTCATCTTTGCAACACAGGGTCTGGATTCCGGGTTCCGGGCCTTTTCGGGCCGGCCCCGGAATGACGAGGGTGTTCAGCGCCGCATCAATCGTCGCCGAATCGTTGCGAACCGAACGGCTGCTCGACCCGCTTCGCGGGCGCGTCCTCCGCATGCACCGCCTGCCACACGGCCAACGCGTCACGGGTCTGCGCAACGTCGTGCACACGCACGATCGAGGCCCCGCGCTGCACTGCGATCAAGGCCGCCGCAGCGGAGCCGGCGGCACGCTCGGCGCCACCTTTGCGGCCGGCCAGTGTTCCGATCATCGCCTTGCGGGACAAGCCCACCAACACGCCCGCCGCGAGATCATGGAAGCGCTCCAGCCCGCGCAGCAGCGCGAGATTGTGCTCCAGTGTCTTGCCGAATCCGAAGCCGGGATCGACCAGCACCCGGCGCTTGTCGATGCCCGCCATCTCGCAAGCGAATACGCGTTCAGCAAGAAACCGATGCACCTCGCCAACCACATCGTCGTAGTGCGGGTCATCCTGCATCGTGCCCGGCTCGCCTTGCATGTGCATCAAGCACAGCGGCACCTTGAGTTCCGCTGCCGCGTCCAGCGCGCCCTCACGACGCAGCGCGTACACGTCATTGATCAAGCCCGCGCCCGCGGCAACCGCCGCACGCATGACTTCGGGCTTGGAAGTGTCAATCGAAATGGGTACTTCGACTCGCTGTGTCAGCGCCGCGATCACCGGCACCACGCGGGCGATTTCGTCCGCGGCCGTGATCGGCGTGGCGCCCGGCCGGGTCGACTCTGCACCGACGTCCAGCAGATCGGCGCCCGCCTCGACCATCGCGACGCCCTGCGCGACCGCAGCCTCGACGTCACCGTGCAAACCGTCGCCGGAGAAAGAATCGTCGGTGAGATTGATGATTCCGCAGATTCGCGGACGGTCAAGTTTCAGCGCGCGACCGGCGCAATCCAGGGTTGGAATGGTGTCGAACATCGCGCCAGTCTACGTGACAACGAGCGTGCCGGGGAGACGCCCCGCAGGATCAGCTTGCAGCGGGTCGCTGCCCACGGCGCGCGTAAAACTCCGCGACATAACCTTCCAGCGACTGTCCCGCGATCGCCGCGCGCAACTCCTGCATCAAGGTGAGGTAGTGATGCAGGTTGTGGATGGTGGCCAGTTGCGATCCGAGGATCTCGTTGCAGCGATCCAGATGCCGCAGGTAGGCACGCGAGAATCCGTTGGCGCAGGCGTAGCAGGTGCAGGCTTCCTCGATCGGGCGCGTGTCGTGCGCAAACTTTGCATTGCGGATGCGCAGCGTACCTTCGCGCGTGAACAGGAAGCCATTGCGGGCATTGCGGGTCGGCATCACGCAGTCGAACATGTCGATGCCGCGGCGCACGGCCTCCACGATGTCTTCCGGGCGTCCGACGCCCATCAGGTAGCGCGGCCGGTCGGCGGGCAAGCGCGGCACGCAGACATCCAGTGTGGCGTTGCGTTCGGCTTCCGGTTCGCCGACGGCGAGGCCGCCGAGTGCATAGCCATCAAAACCGATATCAAGCAGTCCTTCGGCCGAGCGCAGACGCAGGTCGTCGTGCACGCCGCCCTGCACGATTCCGAACAATGCATTGCGATTGCCGAGTTCGTCGAACGCGCTCCGCGAACGCGCGGCCCAGCGCAGCGACAGCTCCATCGAGTTGCGCACGGTGTCGCGAGCGACCGGCTTGCCGTCGATCGTGTAGGGCGTGCACTCGTCGAACGCCATCACGATGTCGGAGTCGAGCACCGTCTGGATGCGCATCGATTCCTCGGGCGACAGGAACACGCGCGAACCATCCACCGGCGAAGCGAAGGTGACACCGTCCTCGGTCAGCTTGCGCGCATGCGCCAGCGAGAACACCTGGAAGCCGCCGGAATCGGTGAGGATGGGTTTGTCCCAACCGATGAACCGGTGCAGCCCGCCAAACTCGCCGATCACGTCGAGTCCCGGCCGCAACCACAGGTGGAAGGTGTTGCCGAGGATGATCTGCGCACCGACGCCTTCAAGGTCGCGCGGCGTCATCGCCTTCACCGATCCGTAGGTTCCGACCGGCATGAACGCCGGCGTGTCGATCACGCCATGCGGCAACGTGATGCGGCCACAACGGGCGGATCCATCGCTGGCGAGTAGCTCGAACTGCATGCTCACGACGCAACCGGATCCGGGCCTTGCGGCCACACCAGCATCGCATCGCCGTAGGAATAAAAGCGGTAGTGCTGCGCGACCGCGTGCCGATACGCCGACAGCACGAACTCGCGCCCGGCGAACGCCGACACCAGCATGATCAGGGTGGACTCCGGCAAATGAAAGTTGGTGATCAGGCCATCGACGCTGGTGATGTGGTAACCCGGGAAAATGAAGATCTGCGTTTCCCCGGCGAACGGTTCCACGCCATGCGCACCTGTTGCCGCTTCCAGCGCACGCACGACGGTGGTGCCCACCGCGATCACGCGCCCACCGTTGGCACGGGTGCGATGGATTTTCGCAACCAGTTCCGCACCGACATTCAGCCACTCGCGATGCATGGGGTGGTCTTCGATCTTTTCACTGCGCACCGGCTGGAACGTACCGGCGCCAACGTGCAAGGTGACGTAGCCGAAATCGACGCCGCGTGCGCGCAAGGCTTCCAGCAAGGGCGCATCGAAATGCAGGCCCGCGGTCGGCGCCGCCACGGCACCGGGCTGGCGCGCGTACACGGTCTGGTAGCGCTCGTTGTCGCGCGCGTCGTCGGGACGCGCGATGTAGGGCGGCAGCGGCATGTGGCCGATGCGCAGCAGCAGCTTTTCCAGCGGTTCGGCGCACTCAAATTTCAGCGCGAAGAATTGCCCGTCGCGCCCAAGTACGCGCACCGGCGTACCGTCATCCAACTCGATCAGGTCACCCTCGCGCGGCTTCTTGCTCACCCCCAGCATCGCGGTCGCGCTGTGGGCACCGGTGACGCGCTCGAGCATGATCTCGACCGCACCACCACTTTGCTTGTGCCCGAACAGGCGCGCCGGCAACACCCGCGTGTCGTTGAACACCAGCAGATCGCCCGCCTGCAACAGTTCCGGCAGATCACGGAATGCGCGATCGGCGAGCGACTGGTGCGGCGCATCGACCAGCAGCAGGCGGCTGGCGCTGCGCTCGGGCAGCGGTTGCTGCGCGATCAACCCGGTCGGCAGGTCGTAATGGAAATCGGATTTCTTCAAGGACGCGACACTCGTGCCTGCGGGCGCCGGATGCGACCCGCGAACCCGCCATTATCGGTGCGTTCGCGGCACGGCGCAGCGTGCGCGGGGGTCGTCATTCGGCGTGGTTGAATTCCGGCATCGCCTCGAACGTTTGGCCCTTGCGCCACTTGTCCGCGCCCGGCCGCTGGTACACGACCTTGCCGCCCACGATGGTGTACAGCACCCGCGTGCGCAGGATGTCGTCAGCCGGCATGGTCAACAGGTCACCGGAAAACACGTCGAGATCGGCCAGCTTGCCGGGTGACAGCGAACCAAGTTCGTGTTCCTCGAACAGCGCGTAAGCGTTATTCCAGGTGTAGGACTTCAGCTCCTGCAGGCGCGTCTTCACCTCGGATGGAAAGAAGGTCTGCCCATGCCGGTAGGCGCGGGTGACGCCGCAATAGAAGTTCGGGATCGGATTGGTGTCCTCAACCGGGGTATCGGTACCGTCCAGCACGATCGCGCCGGATTCGATCAGCTTGTGCCACGCGTAGGCGCCTTCCGCGGCGCGCTGTTCGCCAAGGCGCGCCACCACCATCGGCGCATCCGAACAGGCGTGGATGGACTGCATCGAGGCGATCACGCCGAGCTGCGCGAAGCGCGGCAGATCGGCGGGATTCAAGTGTTGCGCGTGTTCGATCCGCCAACGCAGCGCGTGCGCGGCGGGATCCCTGGCGAAGATGTCCGCATAGACGTCCAGCACTTCGCGATTGGCGCGATCGCCGATCGCGTGCACCGACAACTGGAAGCCGTCGCGCGCGGCTATCTCGGCGATCTGACGAACCTCGCTCATCGACGTGACGTTCTTGCCGGTGACACCAGGATCGTCACTGTACGGCTTCAGGAACCACGCGCTGCGGGTGCCGAGTGCGCCGTCCGACAGGATTTCGCCGACACCGCGCACGCTGAAGTGATTGTCGGCATAACCGACGGTGCGGTAGCCAGCCAGATGCTGGTCGAGCGCCGTCACCGATTCGCCCGCGACGTTGACATACAGGCGCAGCGGCAAGCCTTTCGCCGCCTGCTGTTTCAGCCAGTCGATGGTCGCGAAATCCTCGCCCATGTCGACGAAACTGGTGATGCCCTTGCTGACCTCGTTCTGCAGCGCGAGTTGCAGGGCGCGCTCGCGACGCGCGGCCCGTGCAGCATCGGAAAGCGTCGCAAGGTGTTTCTCGTAGGCGGCATACACAAGCGCGGCTGCGGTATCGTTCAACATGCCGATGGCGTGGCCGTGTGCGTCGCGCACAATGGAACCACCGGCGGGATCAGGCGTGGCATCGGTGATGCCGGCGGCCTTCAATGCCGCGGCATTGGCGTACAGCGCATGCCGGCTCGCGTGCAGCAGGATCACCGGGTTGTCCGGCGAGACCGCATCCAGTGACGCCGGCAGCGGCAAGCCACCGACGTTCGGCTGCGGAACCTTGTTCCATTTGGTTTGCTGCCAACCCTGCCCCACGATCCACTGTCCGGGCTTGGCCTTCACAGCCGCGGCCTTCACCTGCGCCACGATCGCGTCCCAACTTGGCGCTGTGCCGACGTTCAACTGCAGCAGCGATTCGCCGGTTTGCAGCAGGTGCCCGTGGCCCTCAATGAAACCAGGCGTCACGAATGCGCCGTGCAGGTCGAGCACCCTGGTCTTCGGGCCGATGTAATGCGCGATGGCGTCATCGCTTCCCAGGGCCTGGATCCTGCCATCGCGAATGGCCAACGCCTGTGCGCGCGGCTGCAACGGATCCAGCGTCGCGATGGTCGCGTCGCGCAAGACCATGTCGGCCGCGGGCAGCTGCGGTGGAAAGCCCGTGATCGGCGCGCTGGCCGCGAACGCCGTGGCAACGCAAGCCATCGCAGCCAACGCTGCCACCGTGCGGAAAACTTTCATGGACACCCCGTTGCTGGTCGCAAGCGAAAACGCTTGGGGCCACATTGTAGGGCGGTCGGATGGCCCGACGTGTTGCGCGCGGCGCAGCGACAGCGGTCCGGCCTTCCTACAGCCAGCCTTTCTGCCGCGCCAGCCGATACGCCTCGATGCGATTGGTCACGCCCAGCTTGCCGATGGCCTCGGACAGGTAATTTCGCACGGTGCCGTGCGAAAGTCTGAACATCTGCGCGATCTCGCCAGCACTCTTGCCCTCGCCGGCGAGGCGCAGCACCTGGCGTTCGCGATCGTTGAGCGGGTCGGCTTCCGTCCAGGCTTCCAGAGCCAGTTCCGGATCGATCGCGCGCCCGCCGCGCTGCACCATGCGCAGCGAGTCGGCAAGTTTTTCCGCCGGGGCATCCTTCAACAGGTAGCCCGACACGCCCGCGTCGAGTGCGCGACGCAGGTACCCGGACCGCGCGAAGGTCGTGACGATCACCACCTTGATGGGCAACTCGTGGCGCTGGATCCGCTGCGCCAATTCCAACCCGGTCAGACCCGGCATTTCGATGTCGGAAATCAGGATGTCGGGCTTGAGGCGCTCGACTTCGCGCCACGCTGCTTCGCCATCGCACGCGGAACCGGCGACTTCGATATCCGGCTCCAGTGCCAGCAGCGCCGCCAGTGCGCCGCGCACCATGGCCTGGTCTTCGGCGATCAGGACCCTGATCATGACTGGCTGCCTGCTTGCCGCACCGGCAAAACGGTGACATTCGAACTCGGCCGCAGCGTGCGGTCCGGCATCGGATTCGGTGGTGCCAGCAGCGGCAGCGAAACCTCGATGCTGGTACCGCGCCCCCGCGGCGATTCGATCTTGAGCTCGCCTCCCTGTGCGGCGACACGTTCACGCATTCCGCTCAGGCCATTGCCACGCTCGTTGACGCCGCCACGGCCATCGTCACGAACGCGCATCACCACGCGTTCAGGCCCGGCCAGCACGGTGATTTCGACGCGGTTCGCACGCGCGTGCCGCTGGATGTTGGTCACCGACTCGCGCAGCACCAGCGCCAGGCAATTCTCGACGTTGGACGGCAATTCCTGCGGACCACACCAATACTCCATCTGCACACCGGCGGCTTCCAGCAGCAGTCGTGCCGACGCCAGCTCCGCCGCCACCGCCGCCGCCCGGATGCCACTGACCGCGCTGCGCACCTGCGACAGCGCCTCGCGCGCAACCCGCTCGACGTCGGCAATTTCTCGCCGGGCCGCAACCGGGTCGCGTTCGATCAAACGCCCCGCCAGCTCGGATTTCAAGGTCACCATCGACAAGGTATGGCCCAGCAAGTCATGCAGGTCGCGACCGATCCGCTCGCGCTCGGCGCTGGCGGCAAGCCGGCGAATCTCGTCATGGCTCAGGCGCAGTTCGGCACGACGCTGGCGTTGCAGCGAACCGTAGATTCCCATGCCACCCACGATCAGGCACAGCACCCAGAAATTCGCCAGGTACTGCCACTGCAGGTGCAGCGCGAGCCATTCGATCCCGAACACGACCATCAGCGCCAGCATCAAACCGGATGCACGTTTCGGCGACCCCCAATCCGCCGCCAGCGCACACGCGTAGATCAGGTACGTGCCTGCATACGGATTGAACGGGACCAGCGCCAGCGCAATCGCCGCAACTGCCCCTGCATACCACACGACCCGGCGGCGGCGGCACATATGTGCCGCAACGTACAACACCAGGAATATCGGCAGACTGACCAGCGTCGGCCACAACCACTTCGGGAAGTACTCGCTGATGCCGAACACCGGCGGACCGAACAGCCATACCAGCCAGATCAGCCAGATCCACGGAAACGCGCGCGTACCGTGCAGGCGGGCATCCGCCGCTTCCGCGCCGAGGATGGAATCGGGCGCAGCCCTGGCCGCGAGTCGTGAATTGATGTCAGTCAACCACACGGCAACATCCTACTCGTGTGCGGCATGGGCGGCTCACCATACATACGGAACGAACCGCCGTGTCCGGCGCATGTAATCACCATAGGGCTGGCCAAGATCGGCGCTCAGCGCCCGCTCCTCGACACGCACGCGATAGCCGTAACCGGCCAGCGCGAACGCCATGATGGCCAGCACGCTGAGCCAGTTGGTCATCGCAAGGCCCACGCCGAGAAAACTCAGCAACGCCCCGGAATACGAAGGATGCCGGATCAACCGGTACGGCCCGTGCTGCACCACGGTTTGCTGCGCGCGTGTCGCCACGCTGCGGGTGAAGAACTTGCCGAGCACCTTGATCGCGTACCAGCGAAAGGCCGCGCCGCCGAGGATCAGCGCGATTCCCAGCCAGAACCAGCCGGGCTGCCAGAACGTGATCGTCGCCGCGGGAAATCCGAACGTACAGAAGAACGCCAGGAAGATCCCCGCGAAAATCGCGATCAGCAACAACGCGTAGGAGCCGCGATCGCGCCCGACCGCGCCTTTTTCCGGATTCTGGAAGTACGTACCGACCCACTCCGGCGCGTAGCAAATGAACATCGCCACGTACAACGCGATCAAATGCCAATGTGACGTCGCGATCAAGGCTTGCATGCGTTCAAATCCCCGGATTTCCTGCGCTTGCAGCTTGCCGCAACGGCCACCGGCACGAAAGCCCCGCACGTCAGGCATCACTTCTGACAGCCGTCATGCGGGGTTACGGAAATACCCCCGTCCTGCTAGAATATGTGGACAAATTCTTTCCACTTGAAACACTTACGGCACGCGCTTCGGCGCAGTACCGAGGTTGGAGATGCCCCATGAAAGCCATCGAAATGCTGCGCGAACTGCGTGATCAAGGCGGCCAGGTCCGCACCCACGGGCTGGACGACGCCACGATCGAGCGCTTCGCCGCGACCGATGCCGACCTCGCTGGCGCGATCGCCGACGCGCAGGCCGCGTTCGCGCAACTGCGGTCGCAACACCCCGAGGTGCTGGGGCTGGACGAAGATGCGCAACTGCACGCGCTGCAATCCGGCTTCGTGAACTTCTACCCCGATGACGCCGTGTGCCCGTTCGTGCCACTGGCGGCGCGCGGGGCGTGGTTCGTCACCCTGAAGGGCGCGGTGCTTTACGACTGCGGCGGTTACGGCATGCTCGGCTTCGGCCACAACCCGCCGGCAGTGATGGAAGCGCTGGCGAAGCCGCAGGTGATGGCCAACGTGATGACGCCGTCGCTGGCGCAGCACGCCTTCAGCGAGGCGCTGCGCAAGGAGATCGGCCACCATCGTGGCGAGCATCCGTTCGCGAAATTCATGTGCCTGAATTCCGGTTCGGAGTCCGTGACCTTGGCCGCGCGCATCGCCGACGTCAATGCCAAGCTGATGACCGACCCGGGCGCGAAATACGCCGGCCGCACGATCAAGCGGCTCGTCGTGAAGGGTGCCTTCCACGGCCGCACCGAGCGCCCCGCGCTGTATTCCGACTCCAGCCGCAAGGCCTATCAGGCCAACCTCGCCAGCTTCCGTGACGAGCATTCGGTGGTCGTGATTCCGCCGTATGACGTGGCCGCACTGCGGGCTGCGTTCGACGAGGCGGAAAAGAACGGCTGGTTCTTCGAAGCCATGTTCCTGGAACCCGTGATGGGCGAAGGCGACCCCGGTCGCGCCGTGACCCCGGAGTTCTACGCCGCCGCCTGCGAGCTGACCACGAAACACGACTCCTTGCTGCTGGTCGACTCGATCCAGGCGGGCCTGCGCGCGCAGGGCGTGCTCTCGATCGTCGACTACCCAGGCTTCGAAAAGCTGCCGGCGCCCGACATGGAAGCCTATTCCAAGGCGCTCAATGGCGGCCAGTTCCCGCTGTCGGTGCTGGCCGTGAATGCGCGTGCCGCCGGCCTTTACAAGAAGGGCATCTACGGCAACACCATGACCGGCAACCCGCGTGCACTGGATATTGCCTGCGCGGTGCTCGCCGGGATCACCCCGGAACTGCGCGCCAACATCCGCCAGCGCGGCGTCCAGGTGGTGCAAAAATTCAATGCACTGATGGACGAACTGGGCGGACTGATCACCAAGGTCCAGGGCACGGGTCTGTTGTTCTCCTGCGAACTGGCGCCGCAATACAAATGCTTCGGCGCAGGCTCGACCGAGGAGTACCTGCGCGAACGCGGCATCAACGTGATCCATGGCGGCGCCAATTCGCTGCGTTTCACCCCGCACTTCGCGATGACCGAGGCCGAGTGCGACCTGCTGGTTGCGCACGTTCGCGAGGCGTTGTTGAAAGGCCCGCGCCAGCAGCTGGAAGCCAAGCGCGCAGCCGCCTGACGGCAACACGGCCGAACCGACGTCGCAAGCCGCGCCGCCGCTCCCCCATGCGGATGGAACTGAAGAAAATGCCGGCTGCCACAGCCGGCATTTTCGCGAATCCGTAACGCCTCTCCCCTTACAGGCTGAACACCGGCACCACCTGACTTGCTGGCGGGCCACAGTTCAGTTTTTCCTGCATGCCGAACGCTATAGTGCCTGCGCCGGCGCTCGCCGGCCCCGCTCAATCAGGAGAGAGATCATGCGGATTCGTACCACGATGTTGGCACTCGGCCTGTCCCTCGGTGCACTCGCTGCCGCCCCGGCGTTTGCCACCGGCGCGCAGGCCGCAACGAGCACAACCGAGCACAAGCCCATGACCGCGCAGCAGCAGAAGATGGCGACCTGCAGCCACGAGTCCAAGGGCATGAAGGGTGACGCACACAAGAAGTTCATGAGCGACTGCATGCACGGCAAGACGACGGCCAAGACCAGCCAGCAGGAAAAGATGAAGACCTGCAACGCCGACGCGAACACCAAGAATCTCAAGGGCGCCGAGCGCAAGAGCTTCATGAGCACCTGCCTCAAGGGCTGAGCATCGCCTTCAGCGTCTCGAACCAAGCGCCCGGCGATGCCGGGCGCTTTTTTGACTGCGGCGCGCGGGACGCATCGAACAGCGGGTCAAGCGCCGCGTGCGCGAAAGGCATCCGTTGCTCGCAGCAACGCATCGGTGATGCCGGGCTCGAACGCCGAATGCCCCGCATCGGCAATGATCTCGAGCGTTGCCTGCGGCCACGCGCGATGCAAATCCCACGCGCTGCGCACGGGGCACACCACGTCATGCCGGCCCTGCACGATCACGCCGGGGATGCCGTGCAAGCGCGATGCGTTGCGCAACAACTGGTCGTCGTGCCCGAAAAATCCGCGATTCACGAAATAGTGATTCTCGATGCCAGCGAAGGCCAGCGCGAATTCATCGCCGGCACTGGCGGCGATGTACGCCTCATTCTGCAGCAGGAAACTGGTGGAGGCTTCCCACACCGACCACGCTTGCGCGGCCGCCAGCCGGACGGCAGGATCATGCGAGGTCAGCCGCTTGTGGTACGCACCGATCAAATCCGCGTGCTCGGCCTCGGGAATCGCGGCGAGGTATTTTTCCCAGGCATCGGGATACAACATGTCGCAGCCACGCTGATAGAACCACTTCAGCTCGCGCTCGCGCAGCATGAAGATGCCGCGCAATACCAGTTCCGTCACGTGCTCCGGGTGGGTTTCAGCGTAAGCCAGGGCGAGGGTCGAACCCCACGAACCACCGAACACCTGCCAGCGCTCGATGCGCAAGTGCTCGCGCAAGCGCTCGATGTCGGCGACGAGGTCCCAGGTGGTGTTCTCGCGCAACTCTGCATGCGGCGTCGAACGTCCGCAACCACGTTGGTCGAACAACACGATCCGGTAAACCTTCGGGTCAAAAAAGCGGCGGCACTTCGCGTTGCATCCGGCACCGGGCCCGCCGTGCAGGAACACCACCGGCTTGCCATGCGGGTTCCCGCACTGCTCGTAGTACAAGGCATGCAGCCCGGAGACAGGCAGCATCCCGGCATCAAACGGTTCGATTTCCGGGTACAGCGTACGGCGAGTGCTTTCCTGCATATCCATGCGACGTATTTCGTGCGGAACGGAATTCCGGGTAGCCTAGCAGTCCCGCCCTCCGGACGTTGCGCGCCACGACATGAAAACCTCGTTTCCCAAGAAGGACATCAAGATCGTTTTGCTGGAAGGCATCCACCAGAGTGCCATCGAGGTTTTCCACGACGCGGGGTACAGCAGGGTCGAGCACCATGACAAGGCGTTGCCGCGCGCGCAACTGTTCGAGGCCATCGCCGACGCCCACGTCGTCGGGCTGCGTTCGCGCACGCAACTGGACGCCGAAGCCCTCGGTCACACCCGCCGCCTGCTCGCGGTCGGCTGCTTCTGCATCGGCACCAACCAGGTCGACCTCGCCGGCGCGCGCGCACGGGGCGTACCCGTGTTCAACGCGCCGTACTCCAACACCCGCAGCGTCGCGGAACTGGTAATCGCCGAATCCATCATGCTGATGCGCGGCGTGCCGGAGCGCAACGTCGAGTGCCACCGCGGTGGCTGGGGCAAATCCGCCGAAGGCAGCTATGAAGTACGCGGCAAGACGATCGGCATCGTGGGCTATGGCCACATCGGCACCCAGGTCGGCGTGCTCGCCGAGTCGATGGGCATGCACGTGTTGTTCCATGACATCGAGCCCAAGTTGACGCTTGGCAATGCCACATCCGCGCAAGGTCTCGACGACCTGCTGGCGCGTTCTGACATCGTCACCCTGCACGTTCCGCAGACCTCCGCCACCGCGGGCATGCTCGGGCGCGCGCAGATCGCCACAATGCGTCGCGGCGCCGTTCTCATCAACGCCTCACGCGGCAACGTCGTTGACATCGACGCACTTGCCGACGCGTTGCGCGAGCGGCACCTCGCCGGCGCCGCGGTGGATGTGTTTCCCAGGGAACCCAAGGGCCGCGACGAGGAATTCGAATCGCCATTGCGCGAATTCGACAACGTGATCCTGACCCCGCACGTCGGCGGCAGCACCCAGGAAGCCCAGTTCAACATCGGCACCGAAGTCGCCGCCAAGCTGGTCCGCTACAGCGACAACGGCTCGACCCTGTCAGCCGTCAACTTCCCGGAAGTGTCCTTGCCCGAACACGCCGGCAGCAGCCGGCTGCTGCATATCCACCGCAATGTGCCGGGCGTGCTCTCGCGCATCAACGATGTGTTTTCGCAAGGCGGCGTCAACATCAACGGCCAGCACCTGCAGACCACCGGCGACATTGGCTACGTGGTGATCGACGTGGACGCCTCCGACGCGCAGTCGGAGACGTTGCGCGAGCAACTGGCGGCGATTCCGGGGACGATCAGGACGCGGTTGCTGTACTGACTGCGCGCAGCACCCAGCCGGCATCCCTCCACCGCAAGCGGGGAAAGTGCGCAGGTCGGGCTGACCCCGTGCTCTCTCCGGGGAAGCCCAACACGCGCGAGCAAAGACGTTGGGCTACGCAACCGACTGCGCCGAGTGCGTAGGTTGGGCTGACCCGGCGCTCTCTCTGGGGAAGCCCAACACGTGGGGCGATGTCGTTGGGCTTCCCCCGGATCAAGTCCGGGGTCAACCCAACCTACGCAACTCATTCCCCACCACCCTGGCCAATAACCAAAACGGGCCACAAGGGCCCGTTTTTGCTATTGGTCGGGGCGGCGGGATTACTCGCGCCATCCTGGCGCTCGCCCTTCGGGCCATCGCTCCGCGATGTTCGCTCCGCCATCCATGGCTCCGCAGTCGAACCGGCGCCTTCTGACGAAGCCGCCGCTTCTCATTCCCCACCACCCTGGCCAATAACCAAAACGGGCCACAAGGGCCCGTTTTTGATTATTGGTCGGGGCGGCGGGATTCGAACCCACGACCCCCTGCCCCCCAGGCAGATGCGCTACCAGGCTGCGCTACGCCCCGACCGAACCACCAATGATAGCGGAACGCGCGCGGAAACGGCGCGCATTCAGGATTTTCGCGGCGGTTCGCGCAGGATTTGCAGCAGTTGTTCCAGCTCCAGCCGCATCTGGTGCACGATCTGGTGCGAGATCGAGGCTTCCATCTTGCCCTGCTGGCCTTCCAGGCGTGCGCGGGCACCGGTGATGGTGAAGCCATGGTCATAAAGCAGGCCGCGGATCTGGCGAATCATCAGGACGTCGTGGCGCTGGTAATAGCGCCGGTTGCCGCGCCGCTTGACCGGGTTCAGGGCGGGAAACTCCTGCTCCCAGTAGCGCAGCACGTGCGGTTTGACCGCGCACAGCTCACTGACCTCGCCAATGGTGAAATACCGCTTGGCGGGGATCGGCGGGAGTTCGTTATTGTTGCCCTGATCCAGCATGGTTCTCGACCCTCAATTTCAGCTTCTGGCCCGGACGAAACGTCACCACGCGGCGCGCGGAAATGGGAATTTCCTCGCCGGTTTTCGGATTCCGTCCAGGCCGCTGATTCTTGTCGCGCAGGTCGAAATTGCCGAAACCCGACAATTTGACCGGCTCCCCCCGCTCGAGCGCCTCGCGCAGGACCTCGAAAAAGGCGTCCACGCACTCCCTGGCTTCACGCTTGTTGAGGCCCACGTCGAGAAACAGGCGCTCGGCCATCTCTGCCTTGGTCAGCGTCATCTCATTTCCTTAACCGGGCCCCAAATTCACCTTCCAGCATCGTCACCACATCGGCCACGCAGCGGTCGGCGTCCTCATCCGTAAGCGTGCGCGATCCGTCCTGTAAAATCAAGCCTATAGCCAAACTCTTTCGACCGGCGCTCAAGCCCGGACCGTGAAAGCAGTCAAACAATACCAGTTCGTTAACGATTGTTTGCAATTCAGACTGGATCGCCGCAGCGACCTTGGACCATTCCGTGGCTTCGTCAACCTCGATGGCGATATCACGGCGCAGGGACGGGAACCGCGGCAATGGCTTGGCCAGTGGAATGTTGCGGCGCCGCATCGGTGCCAGACCGGCTTCGAAAACGAAGGTCTCGGGCAAGTCGAGCGCTGCCTGCAAGGAGGGGTGCAGGGCGCCGATGAAGCCAGCCGGCTGGCCATCGCGCCGGATCCGGGCAGCACGCCCCGGATGCAGCCATGGCGGCAAATCAGCGATGTCGAACGTCCAGGCGTCCAGCCCGCCAGACAGGGCAAGCAAGGTCTCGAGATCCCCCTTCATGTCGAAGAAATCGACTGCCCGCCGGGGCTCGCCCCATTGCTCGGCCGCCGCGCTGCCGCTGGCAACTGCCGCCAGCATCGCGGTCTCGATGGGTGCCTCGCCTTGCCCCGCGGCCTGGCGGAAGACGACCCCGGACTCGAACAGCCGCACCCGCGTTTGCTGGCGATTGCGGTTGCGCCGGAGCGCGTCAACCAGGCCCGGCAGCAACGAAGTGCGCATCAACGCCAATTCGGCCGAGAGCGGGTTCGCCAGCGGCACGGCATCCGTATCCAGCTGCCAAGTCTGCAACAGGCGCTGATCGACGAACGCGTAACAGATGGCCTCCCGATAGTCGCGCGCGGTCAGCCCGGCACGCAACGCTGAAATCGGCAGCGAGGATTCGTCGTCGCGCGGCGCCGGTGGTGCGCCTGCAGGCAGCCGCGCGGGAATCGTGCCGTAGCCGTGGATGCGGGCGACTTCTTCAATGAGGTCTTCTTCACGCGCAATGTCGAAGCGGCGCGAGGGCGGCGTGATGCGCCAGCCGCCGGCCTGCGGCTCAACCCGCATGCCCAGCGCCGTGAAGATCTGCGCGACCGCAGCATCATCCACCGTGATGCCAAGCACCCGCGCGATTCGCTCGCGGCGCAGCAGCACCGGTGCCAACTTCGGCAAGTGTTCCGGCGACACCGTCTCGATGACCTCGCCCGGCTTGCCGCCCGCAATTTCGATCAACAGCGCGGTGGCGCGCTCGATGGCGACCCGCGGCAACTCGGGATCGACCCCGCGTTCGAAGCGGTGCGCGGCGTCGGTGGTCAGGCCCAGCTTGCGCGCGCGGCCCATGATCGCCGGCGGGGCAAAATGCGCCGCTTCGAAAAACACGTCACGGGTGGACTCGGTGACACGCGAGTCGAAACCGCCCATCACCCCTGCGACGGCCAATGGTTTGTGTTCATCGGCGATCACGAGGAACCCGGGTTCAAGCGTTGCATCGCTGCCGTCGAGCAGTTTCAGCGTTTCGCCGGCACGGGCACGCCGCACCACGATGCCGCCCTCCAACTTCGCATCGTCGAAGGCGTGCATCGGCTGGCCCGATTCCAGCATCACGTAATTGCCGACATCGACCACCACGTTGATGGGTTTGATGCCCGCCGCACGCAGGCGCTGCGCCATCCACACCGGCGTCGCCGCCGCCATGTCGATGCCGCGCACGGCGCGGCCGAGGTAGCGCGGACAATCCGCCGCAGCGTCGAGCGTGATCGCACGCGGCGCGGAAAGGGCCGCAGCAACCGACGCCACGTCGTAGCGCCTGGCGCGCGCTCCGAATTCCGCCGCAACCTCGTCCGCCAATCCGATCATGCCGAGGCAATCGGCGCGGTTGGGGGTGAGGCTCAACTCGATGCATGCATCGGGCAGTCCGAGGTACTCCGCCAGCGGCTTGCCCGCAGGCGCGTCGGCGGGCAGCTCCATCAGGCCCGACGCATCGGCGTCGATGCCCAGTTCTTTCGCTGAGCAGAGCATCCCTTGCGATTCGATCCCGCGCAGCTTGGCGGATTTGATCGTGATGCCGTTCGGCAGTTTCGCGCCGACGGTCGCCAGTGGCGCGACCAGGCCCGCGCGCGCATTCGGTGCGCCGCAGACAATCTGCACCTCGCCCTGGCCGGTATCAACGCGACACACGTGCAATTTGTCGGCATCGGGGTGTGCGTCACACGCGAGGATGCGCGCGACGATGACACCATCGAGCGCAGCGCCGAGCATTTGATCGGACTCGACTTCCAACCCCGCCATGGTGAGACGCTCCACCAGGGTCGCATGATCGGCAGGAATGTCGACGAGTTCGCGCAGCCAGTTTTCAGAGAATTTCATCGGCGCTCACTCACGCGAACTGGGCCAGGAAGCGCACGTCGTTCTCGAAGAACGCGCGCAGGTCGGTGACGCCGTAGCGCAGCATCGCCAGGCGCTCGACGCCCATGCCGAAGGCGAATCCGGTGTAGCGCTCCGGGTCGATGTCGCAGTTCTCCAGCACGGTGGGGTGCACCATTCCGCAGCCGAGCACCTCGAGCCAACCAGAACTGCCATCGGCGCGCTCCCAGCGGATATCGACTTCCGCCGATGGTTCGGTGAACGGGAAATAGCTGGGCCGGAAGCGCATTGCCAGCGAGCGCCCGAAGAACGCGGCGACGAAGGCTTCGAGCGTGCCCTTCAGGTCCGCGAAGGTCGCCGACTCGTCGACCAGCAAGCCTTCGACCTGATGGAACATCGGCGAATGGGTCTGGTCCGAATCGCTGCGGTAGACCTTGCCCGGCGCGATGATCCGCACCGGCGGCGTGGCGCCCTTGAGCGTGCGGATCTGCACCGGCGAAGTGTGGGTGCGCAGCAGGCGCCCGTCGCCAAAATAGAACGTGTCGTGCATCGCCCGCGCTGGATGATGCGCCGGGAAATTCAGCGCCTCGAAGTTGTGCCAGTCGTCCTCGATCTCGGGGCCTTCGGCCACCGAATAGCCGAGCTGGGCGAAGATCGCGATCATGCGTTGGAGGGTGCGCGTGATCGGGTGGATCGAACCACGCGAACCGTCGCGCCCGGGTTGACTGATGTCGATGCCCTCGGACGCGAGGCGCTGCGCCAGCGCGACACCCTCCAACTCCGTTTTGCGCGCAGCGATCGCGTCGGCGAGCGTCTGCTTGGCGACGTTCACCTCGGCACCGCGTGCCTTGCGCACGTCCGGCGCCAACTTGCCGAGCGCCTTCAATTCGGCGGTGATCACGCCGTTCTTGCCGAGCAGTGCAACACGCTGGGCTTCCAGCGCGTCAAGGGTCGGCGCCGCCGCAATCGCAGCCAAACCCTGGTCAACCTGGGACGCCAATGCTTCCATCGCCACCATTCCCCGCACAAAAGAAAAGCGGGGAGAAGGCAAGGCCCTCTCCCCGCTTGCTTGCATCATAACGTTGCGGCGCGAACGCCGGAACGGTTCAAGCAGCCAGGTTGGCCTTGGCCTTCTCGGCAATCGCACCAAACGCCGCGATGTCGTGTACGGCGAGATCCGCCAACACCTTGCGGTCGATGGTGATGCCGGCCTTGGTCAGGCCATCGATCAGGCGGCTGTAGGACAACCCGAACTGGCGCGCGGCAGCGTTGATGCGCACGATCCACAATGCGCGGAACTGGCGCTTCTTCTGCTTGCGGCCGATGTAGGCGTACTGCTGGGCCTTGGTGACGGCCTGCTTGGCAACGCGATAGACCTTGCGGCGGGCGTTGTAGTAGCCCTTGGCGGCCTTCAGGGTTTTCTTGTGACGCGCACGCGCGGTGACGCCACGTTTGACTCGTGCCATGGTGGTGTCCTCCGCTTAGACGTACGGGAGCATGCGCGCGACACGCTTGGTGTCGGACTCATGCACGTGGTTGGGGGCGCGCAATCCGCGTTTGCGCTTGGTCGACTTCTTGGTCAGGATGTGTGACTTGAAGGCGTGTCCGGCCTTGAATTTGCCGGAAGCGGTTTTCCGGAACCGCTTGGCAGCGGCCCGGTTGGTCTTGATCTTTGGCATGTGCCACTCCGTTTGGTTTTTTTCGTGACTGGCGCGGGCGGTGATCGTTCGATCACGCTTTCCATCCTTGCCTGCACCTGCTTGTGTTGCGGAACCCCAGCTTCAGGTTGCCGCCTGTCCGTCCGCCGGTCCGCGGCGGGCGGTTTGCCCCTTACTTTTTCTTGGGGCTGATCATCATCGTCATCTGGCGCCCTTCCATGCGCGGGAACTGGTCCACCACCGCCTGCTCGGCGATGTCGGTCTGGATGCGCCGGGCCAGCTCGATACCCAATTCCTGGTGCGACATTTCGCGACCCCGGAAGCGGATGTTGACCTTGACCTTGTCACCTTCTTCAAGAAACCGCAGCATGTTGCGCAGCTTGATGTTGTAGTCGCCGATATCCGTGGTCGGACGAAACTTCAGTTCCTTGATTTCGACCTGCTTGGATTTCTTGCGCGCCAGATTGGCTTTCTTCTGCTGCTCGAACTTGTACTTGCCGAAATCCATGATTCGGCAAACGGGCGGGTCGGCGGTCGGCTGGATCTCCACGAGATCAAGCCCTGCATCCTCAGCCATCGCCAACGCTTCGTCGCGTTCGAGGACCCCGACCTGCTCCCCGTCGGCGCCGATCACCCGCACTTGCGGGACACGGATCTCGTGGTTGCGCCGATTGCCTTTGTGTTCGGTTGCGATACCGTCATCTCCTGCTTCAAGTTCGCCAGCAATGCCTGGCGCGCATCCCGTCAGCGCGGGCCGGACTCGGCCTGCAAGCGTTCGACGAAGGCAGGCAGCGCCATGCTGCCCAAATCTTCCCCGGAACGTGTGCGCACGGAAACGGTGCCCTTCTCCTTCTCGCGGTCACCGACCACAAGCAGCCAAGGCACCTTTTGCAACGTATGCTCGCGGATTTTATAGCCGATTTTCTCGTTACGCAAATCCGCCCTGGCCCGGAGGCCGGCTTCGTTCAGGTTTTTGGCCACTTCGGCCACGTAATCGGCCTGCCCATCCGTGATATTCAGGACCACGGCCTGCACCGGGGCCAGCCAGGTCGGAAAGTTGCCGGCATGGTGCTCGATCAGGATACCCAGGAAACGCTCCATCGAGCCGACGATGGCCCGGTGCAGCATGACCGGGGTGTGGCGCTGGGAATCCTCGCCCACGTATTCGGCACCCAGCCGCCCCGGCATCGAGAAATCCACCTGCATGGTGCCGAGCTGCCAATCGCGGCCGATGGCATCACGCAGGTGGTATTCGATCTTGGGGCCATAAAAGGCGCCTTCGCCCGGCAATTCCTTCCATTCGGCACCGGCCCGACGCAGCGCCGCGCGCAGGGCGCCTTCGGACTTGTCCCAGATTTCATCCGAGCCCAGCCTTGATTCGGGCCGCAGCGCCAGCATCAGCTCGACATCCTTGAAGCCGAAATCGGCGTACACCTTCAGCGCCTGGCGATGGAAGTCCAGCACCTCCTGCTCGATCTGGTCCTCGGTGCAGAAGATGTGGCCGTCGTCCTGGGTGAAGCTGCGCACGCGCATCAGGCCGTGCAGCGCGCCGGATGGTTCATTGCGGGTGCACGAACCGAACTCGCCGTAGCGGATCGGCAGGTCGCGGTAACTGCGCAGGCCGTCGTTGAAGATCTGCACGTGGCCCGGGCAATTCATCGGCTTCACCGCGTAGGTACGCTTCTCCGACTCGGTGAAGAACATGTTGTCCTTGTAGTGGTCCCAGTGGCCGGATTTCTTCCACAGCGACACGTCGAGGATCGACGGACACTTGACCTCCTGGTAGCCCGAGTCGCGGTACACGCCGCGCATGTATTGCTCGACCTGCTGCCAGAGCGTCCAGCCGTTGGCGTGCCAGAACGCCATGCCGGGCGCCTCTTCCTGCATGTGGAAGAGATCGAGCTGGCGGCCGAGCTTCCTGTGGTCGCGCTTCTCGGCTTCCTCGATGCGGGTGAGGTAGGCCTGGAGATCCTTGTCGTTCAACCACGCGGTGCCGTAGATGCGGCTCAGCATCGCGTTGTCGGAATCGCCGCGCCAGTAAGCGCCGGCAGTCTTCATCAACTTGAAGGCTTTGAGCTTGCCCGTATCGGGCACGTGCGGGCCGCGGCAAAGATCAGTGAATTCGCCCTGCGAGTACAGCGACAGATCCTCGTCGGCCGGGATCGATTCGATGATCTCGGCCTTGTAGTCCTCGCCGATGCCGCGGAAGAACGCCACCGCGTCGTCGCGCGACTTCACGCTGCGCGAGAGCGGCAAGGATTCCTTCGCGATCTTGTGCATCTCGGCTTCGATCGCCGGCAGGTCTTCCGGCTTGAACGGCTCACCCTTGGGTGCGAAGTCGTAAAAGAAACCATCTTCGATCACCGGGCCGATCGTGACTTGCGTGCCGGGATACAACCGCTGCACCGCCTGCGCGAGCAGGTGCGCCGTGGAGTGCCGGATGACCTCCAGCGCCTCGGGTGATTTTTCGGTGACGATTTCAACGCGCGCGTCGTGCTCGATCGTGCGCGAAAGGTCCACCAGCTTGCCGTCGACCTTGCCGGCCAGCGCGGCCTTGGCAAGACCCGCACCGATCGACGCGGCGACATCGCGCACGCTGGGCGGAGCATCGAAGGATTTGGTGCTGTTGTCTGGGAGAGTGATCGTGATCATGGTTATCGTGGAAAGTCAGGCCCCGGATGGCCGTAGCCAATGTTGGCGTTCGCGTAGCAAGCGAGGAACGCGGCGGATTGCAGCTTGCCCCCGCCCGGATGGCGGGCATAAAAAAAGGCGCCACGCGCCCTCGCAGACTGGCAAGACGCGTTCGATCAGATGGGAATGTTGGTAGTTGCCATGTCGCACACTCGGCCGGCGTTGCCGCGGGCCACCTTTTCCGGTTCGTACGCCCACAAAGTTAGTGCAGCCCCCGCGCCGCGTCAACGCCGGCAGGCCGGAGTTTGAGCCGGGACGATGTTCCGGTTACACTGCACGGCCCGGCCACCGCCGCCGGGCGCTGCGCTTCGCGCACGCATCCCTTCGTGGGCAGTTAGCTCAGCGGTAGAGCACTACCTTGACATGGTAGGGGTCACAGGTTCGATCCCTGTACTGCCCACCAAATCCTGTGGGAATGGCTGCGACAACTCGCGGCCGTTTTCTTGTGCGCGACAGATCGACGTCGCGCAGGGATGTATCTAGACCGATCACATGGGTGAGCACGACGCCAGGATCGCCACGGCATTCCCGGACCCCGGCTTCGAATTCATGGCGTTGACCGCGTGCGGGCCTGGGGCCAAACGCGGATGCGACTTCCCGCCATCGGGGACCAGTGCGGTACCCTTTTGCACCATCGGGAACCGGCAAAGATCGGTGCCGGCCAGCGACTCGATGATCATGATGGATACCGCGCAAGCGTACGAAATCACGACGCAAGCGCCGGTTCCAAGGACTGCGGCGATCCGACCACTTGACCGTCGTCAACGACAGCGGTCATGCGCCACGCAGACACTGCCACCGTTCGCGGTGTCGAGGCAGCAGTGCCTGCAGAAGCGTTCACCAGATACATCGTTAATGCGGGCCGTGACCGCAGCGGCCCACATCGGGCCGGCCGCCCAGCGGACTTTCGACCCAGTGCGCGGCAACTCGGCCCGGCTTGCCTGCCGTGCGTTGACACCGGCTGATCCCACGGCCACCACATCCATGACAAACCCGCTCGAAACACTCTTCGACACGACATGAGCCCGGCCCTCCCGTTTTCCCCGAACGAACCGCGTGACCACGTGCTCGATGCGTGTTTTCTGGGCCCGTATGGCGAGAACGATGCGCTGCTGGAAAAACTGGTGGTCGAGTTCCTGCGCGACCACGTGTACTGGCGACGCAACTTCCACCCCGAGGATCCGCCGTCCATCAGCACGGCGGCGGCGCATGACCCGGCGTACCTCGAATTCGAATCGCGCCTGCGCCGGCAGTTGCACCTGTTGTCCGCGGCGCTGAAACGCTCGGTCCCGTTCCACAGCCCGCGTTACCTCGGCCACATGGTCTCGGACCTGCTGCTGCCGGGACTTGCCGCGCAGATCCTGGCCCTGCCCTACAACCCCAACAACGTGAGCGAGGACGCCGCGCCGGTCACGGTGGACCTGGAGGTAAAGGTCGGCCTGCAGCTTGCGCGGATGCTGGGCTACCCGCACGATCCGGAAAGGCCCGATTGCGCGTTCGGCCATCTCACCTCGGGCGGCACCCTGGCCAACTACCAGGCGCTGCGTCTGGCGCTGGCGCTGAAGGCGTTCCCGGTGGCGCTGCGCGCCGCCGGCGTTCCGGACCTGGCACCCTGGCCGGACGGCTGGAGCGCGTTCAACCTGTCGCATGACGAGACCATCGCCCTGCTGGAGGCATGGCAGCAGTGGCTGAAGGCGCAATCGTCGGCCGCACGCTCGCGTTGGATTCGCAGGGTCGAACGCGAGCGTATCGAGCAGCGCGGCCTGGCCGATTTTTTTGCCGCGCACCCGGATTTGCGGGCGCCGCTGGTGCTGGCGCCGGTGACCGCGCACTACTCCTGGAGCAAGGGCATGAAGATGCTCGGGCTCGGTCGCAACCAGCTCGAACTGATTCCCACCGAAGGCATGCGGATGGATCCGACGGCGCTCGGCAACACGCTCGCGCGCTGCGTGCAGGATCATCAGCCGGTGTTGATGTGCGTGGCGGTGCTCGGCAGCACCGAATACGGCACCATCGATCCACTCGATGCAATCATCGCCGCGCGCAAGCATGCACAGCAGCAGGGACTGTCGTTTGCCGTGCACGTGGACGCCGCCTGGGGTGGCTACCTCGCGACGCTGTTCCGCGGCGAGGATGGCACGCTGCGTACGCGCGAGGAAGTCGCGGCCGACTACCAGTCGTTCCCGACGCCCGCGGTGCACGCCGCGTTCGCGGCGCTGGGCGCGAGCGACTCGATCACGGTGGATCCGCACAAGCTTGGCTACCTGCCCTACGGCAGCGGCGCCTTCGTCTGCCGCGACCATCGCGCCATGGCGCTATTGTCCGAACGCGCCGACTATGTTTTCCACGCCGCGTCCGACACGGGCTACCTCAGGCGCTACCGCAGCCTCGGCCAGTATGTTCCGGAAGGCTCCAAGTCCGGCGCCGCCGCCGCCGCGGTGTACGTGACCCACGAAGTGCTGCCGCTCGACCACGCGCATTTCGGACGCCTGCCGCGTGCCACCGTGCGCGCCGCCGAGGCCTTCCACGCCCGCGCCCGGCGCTTTGCGCTGGAGCTGGCCGATGTCGCCCATGCGCTGGTTCCGTTCGCGCCGGACAGCAACCTGGTATGCCTGGCACTCAACCCGAAAGGCAACCCGCAGGTGGCGGTTGCCAATGCCTTGGTCGGCAAGTTGCGGGACGAACTGCGCGCCGATCCGCGCCAGCCGCTGCAGTTGAAAGCGTTCTTCGGATCGGTCACCAGCCTGCGCCCGGAACTGCTGGGCGAGGCGCAGACCACACGCATCTTCACGGCGCTGGGACTGGACGCGGCCAGCTTGGACGATGACAACGACCACCTGCTGATCCTGCGCCACACGTTGATGAATCCGTACCTGATCGATCGCGAGAACGACATCAGCTACATCGACCGCTATTTCGAATTTCTGACCGAACGCGTCCGCACCCTTGCGGCCACTGCGGCGCAATGATCACCGGCACAACGAAGCCCCGGGAGACTGCCATGAGTAAAGGGAACGCCCAACCCGGGCGGATCCGCCGTCTTGAAGACGGCCATCATGAAGGGACGCTGGAACGGATCTATCCGGGCCACGACCGCGAGGCGGTGTGGCACATGCTGACCGATCCCTCCGCGCTCGGACAGTGGCTCGCGCCGGGCACGATCGAGCCGCGCCAGGGTGGTCGGGCCCGCATCGATTTCGCCGACAGCGGCACCCTGATCGACAGCGAGGTGTCGCAATATGAAACTGCGCGGACACTGGCGTACTCGTGGAGCAGTGGCGACGAGCCGCAGCGCCCGTTGCGCTGGCAGCTCGAGGATGTCGGTAGCGGGACCCGACTCACCTTGACCGTGGAGATTCCCGCGGGCGAAGACGCCGCCAAGGCCTGCGCCGGCTTCGAAGGTCATCTGGAAATGCTGGGCGCGGCGCTCGAGGGCGTACCCATCAAGTTTCCGCTGGATCTGTACCTTGAAAAGCGCGCGGCCTATCGCGCGCAAGTGGATACTTCGGCACGCCCCTCCTCCTGACGGAAGGCCCGGTCGGGTCCATCGATGATGGACGCAGGACCGGTACCTGTGCAACTGGAAAGCTGGATTCCGGGTTCTGCCCCGGAGGTATCCCCACGTTTTTCCACGCTGCGCCAAGGACAAGCCCTCTCCCCCGCGCCGCTTGCGGGGGAGAGGGTTTGGTGAGGGGGCGGGGCTTGATCGTTCAACGTACGCACATTCAGACCGAAGTGAGCCGGTTCGCGCTTGGAAGTTGACCGAGTATTCCGCAAGCGGCAGGCTGTTCGCCCCCTCACCCCAGCCCTCTCCCCCAACGATGCAGCCGTTGGGGGAGAGGGAGTTTCCATTACCTGCGACTTGTCGTAAATACTTGAATATCCTGCACAATATGTGGGTATACGTTAGGTTCTGCCCGCAAGCAGCGCGGGCAGCCCCGGAATAATGATGGCGTGGATGGCGCGGCCGCGACACCCTGCCAAACGGCCGCGTCAGGCCCTGGCGAATATCAGGGTCGCGTTGGTGCCGCCGAAGCCGAAGCTGTTCGACATCACCGCATTCAACCGGGCGGGCCGGCTTTCCCGCAGGATGGGAAAAGTGCCTGCGGCAGGATCGAGGTTTTCGATGTTGGCCGAACCCGCCATGAAACCGTCGCGCATCATCAGCAGGCTGTAGATCGCTTCGTGCACGCTGGCCGCGCCCAGCGAGTGCCCGGTCAAGGCCTTGGTCGAGGACAACGGCGGTGTCCCGGCGCCGAAAACGTTGCCGAGCGCGCGCAGCTCGACGAGATCGCCCAGCGGCGTGGCCGTGCCGTGGGTGTTGACGTAATCGACCGGCCGCGCGGCTTCGGCGAGCGCCATGCGCATGCAGCGTTCCGCGCCATCCCCGCTCGGCATGACCATGTCGGCGCCGTCGGAGGCGGCGCCATAGCCAACGAACTCGGCGTGGATGTTGGCGCCACGGGCGCGCGCGTGGTCGAAGTCTTCCAGCACCAGCATGCCGCCGCCGCCACCGATCACGAAACCGTCGCGGTGCGCGTCGTAGGGACGCGACGCGCTCGCCGGGGTGTCATTGAAGTTGCGTGACAGTGCACCCATCGCGTCGAACTGCGCGCTCATGCCCCAGTGCTCCTCCTCGCCACCACCGGCAAGCACCACGTCCTGGGCGCCGCTGCGGATCAGGTTGGCCGCCGTGCCGATGCAATGCGCCGAGGTGGCGCAGGCAGCGGAAATGGAAAAGCTGAGGCCGAGGATGCCGAAGGCCGTGGCCAGCGACGCCGACACGGTGGAGCACATCGTGCGCGGCACCATGCACGGCCCGACCTTGCGCAAGCCCTTCTCGCGCAGCAGGTCGGCGGTGGCGATCTGCCACTCGGCCGAGCCACCACCGGAACCCGCGATCAGGCCGATGCGCGGATGCCGGATCTGTTCCAGGGTCAGCCCGGCATCGGCAATCGCCTCACGGGTGGCCACGAAAGCGTAAGCCGCGGCGTTGCCCATGAAGCGGCGCAGCTTGCGATCGATGCTGGCATCGAGGTCGATATCGGGCAGCGCGGCCACCTGGCTGCGCAGGCCGCGCTCGGCGTAGGCGGGCATCGTGCGGATGCCGCTGTGCAGATCGCGCAGTGCACGCGAAACCGTGTCGGCTGCATTGCCGAGACACGAGACGATACCCATGCCCGTCACCACCACACGCTTCATCTCACAGACTCTCGGTGGACTGGAACAGTCCCACGCGCATGTCTTTTGCCACGTAGATCGGGCGGTCATCGACGAAGGTCTCACCATCGGCGATCACCATCGGCAGCTTGCTGCGCATCACCCGCCGGATGTCGATCTGGTAACGGACACGCTTCGCACCGGGCAGTACCTGCCCCGTGAACCGCACCTGGCCGACACCAAGGGCCCGCCCGCGTCCGGGCTCGCCAAGCCACGGCAGGAAGAATCCGGTGAGCTGCCACATCGCGTCGAGTCCCAGGCAACCCGGCATCACCGGATCGCCCGCGAAGTGGCAGGCGAAAAACCACAGGTCCGGACGGATATCCAGTTCCGCGCTGATCTCGCCGCGACCGTAGGCACCGCCGCCCTCGGCGATGTGCGTGATGCGATCGAACATCAACATCGGCGGTGCCGGCAGGCGCGCGTTGCCGGCCCCGAACAACTCGCCGCGGCCACATGCCAGCAGTTGCTCGCGGTCGAACGCGTGCGGACGCACGCCTTCGGGTGGCGCGGCAAAGGCCACCGCGGGGTTCAGGGTGCGTACTCGTTCCGTTGTCTGGGTTTGCATCAAAAACGCCTTGGGTAGGGCTCAACAGCCGGCAGCATGGGTGATTGCGGCGGAATTGGGAGCGTGGGTGGTCACGAGCACCTGGCTCATGCCACATCTCGTGCATGGACGGGCCAGCGCCCCCGATGACGTGAGCCCCGAAAGTCTGACGGGTTCGCCGGCGGCCGCCTTGACGATGGTCAACTTGGAATCGATCCGGCCAGCGCGCAGGTATCAAATCGCACGCGAGTAGTGCACGGCCGGGGCTTCGCGCGCGAGGTGGACATCGAAGCACATCGCGATGTTGCGCAGAAGCAGGCGCCCGCGGGCGGTCACCTGTATACGTTCGGTCGACAACTCGACCAGGCTGTCGTCCGCCAGCGGGTGCAGGCGTTCAAGATCATCGGCGAAGTAGTCATCGAATCGCAGGTGGTGCCGCGCGCCGAACCCGGCCCTGTCGATTCCACCGTGGCACATCAGTTCCCCGATCACCGCGCGCCGCAGGAGATCGTCGCGGTCGAGCCAGATGCCGCGCACCACCGGCAAACGGCCGGCGTCGAGCGCCAGGTAGTAGCCCGGCAGGTCGCGCGCGCTCTGGCTGTAGCTGTCGCCGATGCGGCTGATGGCGCTGACGCCCAAGCCCACGATGTCGCATTCGCCATGGGTGGAATAACCCTGGAAATTGCGCTGCAGGGTGCCCGAACGTTGCGCGGCCACCAGTTCGTCGTCTTCGCGCGCAAAGTGATCCATGCCGACATAGACGTAACCCGCGTCGGTCAGGCGCCGCAACGCACTGCCGAACAACTGCAGGCGCGTCGCAGCATCCGGCAGGTCCGACGCATCGATCTGGCGCTGGGCCTTGAACAGGTTGGGCAGGTGCGCATAGCCGTACACCGCGACGCGGTTGGGCGCCAGCGCGATGACCTCTTCCAGGGTGCGCGCGAACCCCACCATGGTTTGCCGCGGCAGCCCGTAGATCAGGTCCACGCTGCTGGATTCGAAACCAGCCTCACGCGCGGCCTCCAGCACCTCGCGGGTTTGCGCGACGCTCTGGATGCGGTTGACGGCTTGCTGTACTTCAGGATCGAAATCCTGGATGCCCACCGAAATGCGATTGAAACCGAGCGCACCCAGGCCGCGGATGTAATCGCCGTCGGCGAAGCGCGGATCGATCTCGATGCCGAACTCGCGTTTGTCCGGGACATCAAAGTGGAAATGCGCGGCGAGCCGCTCCATCAATGCCGCCATGCGCGGGATGTCGAGGAAGTTGGGTGTGCCGCCACCGAAATGCAGCTGGCGTACCGGGCGGCCGGGGTCGAACAACCCCGCAACCAAGGCAATCTCGCGGTAAAGATATTCGAGGTAGTCGTCCGCGCGGCCGATGTCGCGGGTGATGATGCGGTTGCATCCGCAATAGAAGCACGGACTGGTGCAGAACGGCACGTGCACGTAAAGCGACAGGGGCTTCGCGCCCGCGCCGTCATTGGATCGTTCAATCGCCTCGCGCAAATCCGCTTCGCCGAACCCGGAATGAAAATGCGTGGCCGCCGGATAGCTGGTGTAACGCGGTCCGGGCACGTCGTAACGCGCGATCAGCGCGGGATCGAACTCGGGGATGTCGGTGGCCGTGGTCATGCTGGAATGGTACGGGTGATCCCTGCCAGTCCGGGTTGACGAACGTCAAGCCGTCCCGTGCGTGGCAACAGCCCGCAGCGCGCTTCAATCTGCGGAAGCGGAAAAATCCGGATCATCGAACTGCTCCGCATATTGTGCGAGCGCCTCGCGCAGACCCGTGACGGCGCCCGTCTTGCCGGGATCGGCCTTGAGCGCACTGGCATCCTGCAGCATCGGCCCGATGATTGCGTGCAACGCGGCGTCGGCGTCGGGCGGCAGCTTGCAGTTCACGATAATGGTGTTGACGTTGTCGATGATCCGGCTCGCAGCTTGCACCACCGGTTGCGTTGTCTTGCGCTGTTGCGCATCTGCAATCCCGTGGACCTCCGTACGGATGGAACGCATCTGCTGGCGCAGCGTGGCATCGGTGGTGTAACCGCCCGCAGGCACCGGACCCACCGTTGCCGCAGGCGTCGGGTGCGCATGTTGTTGTGCAATGACCGCGGGTGCTGCCTGTACGCCGATCAGACTGAAAGCAAAGATGATGAGGCGCATGTCGTGACTCCTCTGGTGCGTGGGGCGGTGCGCCGATCCGCGCGATGCGTGTGGGCGGATTCGGTGTCGCCGTCAGGGTGGCGGCGCTGAAACGGCTGGCAGGCGCAGCGCGACGCGCGCGCCGCCACGCGCGGATCGCCCGATCGCAACCTCGCCGTGGTGCAATGTTGCGATGGCTTCGATGATCGACAGGCCAAGGCCACTGCCGCGGCTGCCGGCACCGCGCAGGAAGCGTTCGCCCAGACGCGCCGCCTGCACATCGGTAATGCCGGGACCATCGTCCTCAACCGCAATTTCGGCGATCGGGCCCTCTCGGCTGACCGTGACGACGACTTCCCCGGCCGGCTTGCCGTGCGTGATGGCATTGTCCAGCAGGTTGCGCAGTGCGACTTCCAGCAAACCTGCGCTGGCCCGCACGTACACGGCAGAATCGGCGTGCAGCGCCAGGCCGGTGCCATGAGGCGCGGCACGCTCCCCCGCGGCCGCCACGACGGCGTGCGCAAGTTCGGCGACGTCCATGGTTGCGGCGCCTTCCAGCCGCTCCAGCGATTCCACCCGCGCCAAGGTGAGCAGCTGCGCGACCAGGCGTTCCATGCGCGCGAGTCCGTCGCGTGCACGCTGCAAGTGCGCCCGGCGTGCATCGTCGTTCGTTGCGACGCCGGCCAGGTCAAGTTCCATCTGCAACACCGCCAGCGGGTGGCGCAACTCGTGAGCGGCATCGGCAGTAAAGCGCCGCTCACGCAGCAGCGCCTGGTCGAGATTGACCACCAGTTCGTCCAGGGCGCGGGTCAGCTGCAGCAATTCCGCCGGTACATCATCGCGGGAAAGCGTGGGTGTCCGGGCCGGCTGTGCGGCGATCGCGCGCGACACCTTGCGCAGCGGCGCCAGCCCCCCACGCAGGCCCAGCCAGATGGCCAGCGGTAGCAACAACAACAGGCCGGCCAACGGCACCAGCAGCGCACCAACGTGCGCGCCGAGCAACTCGTCGCGATCATGCAGCGGCGCAGCCACCTGGATCCAGTAACGGTGTCCGGCATCCCAGCGCTGGTAAACGCGCCAGTTCCCGCCATCCTGGCGCACGCTCCGGAAGTGCGGGTCACCACCGGCAATCGGCAGCGCCGGCAACGTGGAAGCATCCAGCAACAATCGTCCCGTGCGGTCACGCACGATGATCTCCGAGGGCTGGTCCTCCGAGTCATGATGGCGCTTGATCTTCTCGATCTTCGACGCCTTGCCGGGCAGCACCGACACCACGGCCAGCACGCTGGCCGCGGTGCGCTGCAATTCACGGTCGAACATCTCGGCGGTTTCGTGCGCGGTGCGTTGCGCCAGCCAGGCGCCGGCCGCGAGCCACAGGACGACCACCGGTAGCCCCACCAGCCACAACAGCCGCCGACGCAGCGAAGGACGCCTCATCGCGGTGCACCTTGCGCTTCGGCGGGCGGGTACAACGCATAACCGATCCCGCGCAAGGTGCGGATCCAGTCGGCACCGAGCTTGCCGCGCAGGTGGTGGATGTGCACCTCGATGGCGTTGCTGGCGACTTCCTCGCCCCAGCCGTACAACGCCTCCTCCAGTTGCCGACGCGACAATGCATGCCCGGGCCGCGCCGCCAGCACTTCCAGCAGCGCGTACTCGCGCGCTGACAGGTCGAGCGGGTTGCCGTCGAGCCGGGCGCTACGCGCACCGGGATCGAGTTCGAGGGCGCCGACCTGCTGCAGCGGTGCAGGATTGCCCTCGGCGCGGCGCAGCAATGCGCGCACCCGCGCGGCCAGCTCGTCCAGGTGCACGGGCTTCACGACGTAGTCGTCGGCGCCGCTGTCCAGGCCCAACACGCGATCGTCCAGCGCATCGCGGGCGGTCAGCAGCAGCACCGGCGTGCGATCGCCGCGCCGGCGCAGGCCACGCACCACGTCCACGCCGCTCATGCGCGGCAGGTTCCAGTCCAGCACCGCGGCGGCATAGCGCGTGGATTCCAGTGCCTGGGCCGCGTGCCGGCCGTCCTCGATCCAGTCCACGGCGTGGCCGAGATGGCGCAGGCCATCGGCCAGGGCCCGACCCAGTGCCGCGTCGTCTTCGGCTAGCAGGATGCGCATCGTGACAGTCTAGACGAGCGGTCTGTGCGCAAATTTGTCCTGCGACAATTCATGGCGCGCGTTCGTCGTCGGCATCGTCGCGCTCCAGTGCCCGCTTGCGACCGTGGATCATCGAGGCGATCAGGTTTTCGCGGTAGTGGAAGCTTTCGGTGATGGCAGCCAGAACGTGCACGCCAACCATGGCCAGCACCACGTATGCCAGTACTTCGTGGAATTCCTCAAGCCATTGCACGCCGAAGAAACGATCGGTGGTCTGCAACCAGCCAGTGACACCGACGAGGGTGACCCCGACCAGCAGCGCAACCATCATCGCGCCCGCAGCCGGGTTGTGGCCGAGTTGCCGCTGCGAGCGTCCGGACAGGCGCGCGCGCAGATAGCGACGGATCGCCTTCGGACCCCGGACCCAGTTGCTGAAGCGGGCACGCCGCGTGCCGACCCAGCCCCAGATGAAACGCACGCCGATCAGGGCGAGTGCCGCATAGCCGAGCCAGTCGTGCAGCGGATCGCCGCCTTCGTTGATGAAGTTGACCAGGAACAAGATCGCCAGCGACCAGTGCAGAATGCGTACCAGCGGGTCCCAGACCTTGACGGTGGTGTTGTTCATGATGGTCCTCCTGCAGGAGCCAGCCGGATTCATTGCCGGAGGTTTCCCCGTGGCGGGCCATCCCTGGCCCACCCGACAGGCGGTTTCCGGCAATGCGCCCAGTCAGCGCTGCTTGATGATGTGGCCATCGGTCGGATCAAAGTAGATCTCGACGTTCTTGCCGGTCTTGTCCTTGCCATAGATCTCGTAGCAAGTGCCCGTGACCTTGAACACCTTGATCGTGTAGCCCTGATCGAGGACCTTCTGCTTCATCGCCGCTTCGGTCATCCATTGCGATTGCGGTGCGGTGGTGCACTGCGGGGCGGCGAATGCGGTCGTCGACAGCAGCGCGCCGGCGAGGAACAGCGGTGCGGTGAAAAGGTATTTCATGGTGGTTCTCCGGTGTCGGCTTGATTGCCTTGGGGACCATTGCAGCCGGGCCGGCTTATGGCAGCCTTAACAGGGCGTTGAAAACATCCTGCTATCGCGCGTCACGGGCGATCCATCGCGGATCAAGCCCCGCGAGCGTCTGGGCCAATCAGGCCGAGTCCACGCAAGTGCCGGACTCACGGCATTGACTGCGTCCGCAGCAGCGGGCGCGAACAGCAGGCTGGCGCCCTGGCACGGCCACCGCCGCGACCAGCAGCCGCGACGGGTTCGGGCCGCTCTCGCCACCCAGCGGGGCCGATTCATCGGTGTGCAATGTCGGATCCGGTTGAGCCGCTGCAGGCAACAGCGGCGAGCCGCTTGCGGGAATCACGACGGTGGGCGTCAACGCCAATACCTTCCGATGCCCGACACCACGGGTACCGTCGCGTACATGCACGACGAAGGGTCGCGAAACACGCTCCCGCCAGAACCGTCGGCGTCGACTTCCCGATCGGGGCGTGAATCCGATGCCATGGTTGCGACAGTTGCCACGTTGGGCGTGGTTTGGTGCCGGAGTGCTGGCCTTCATCGCCGGTCTCATCAACGCTGTCGGGTATCTCGGCCTCCGGCACGAACCGATCAGCAACATGACCGGAAACACCAGCCTGTTGGGTGTCGCACCGGGCCAGGCCGACGGCGGCGAGACCGTGCACTGGGTATTTGCCATCGCAGCGTTCGTACTTGGCGCCATGCTCAGCGGCATGATCGTGCAGCACAGCACGCTGAAACTCCACGGCGCTACGGCGTGGTGTTGGCGCTGGAATCGCTGTTGCTCTTTGCTTCCCTTCCGTTTCCGGGCGCCTCCAATTCGATCGGGTTGTATCTGGCATCAACCGCCATGGGCCTCCAGAACGGCATGGTCAGCGCCTACAGCGGCGCGCTGATCCGAACCACCCACGTCACCGGCCTTTTCACCGAACTGGGCATCTATCCTGGCCACATGCTGCGTGGCTTGCCGGTGGATCGGCTGCGCCTGCGCATCTGCTTGCTGGTGGCGGCAACATTCATGCTCGGCAGCGCCGCCGGAGCATTGCTATTCGAACGCATGCACAACCTCGCGGTGCTCGTACCTGCCATGCTCACCGGAGCATGCGGACTGTGCTACGGCGTGTACCGCCAATATTCGACGGCCGAGGTAAGTTCGACGGGCCAGGCATGCTTCCCGCCGCACGCTGCCGTTGCGACCTCGCTATCAGTGGTACGCACGCACGGGATGGAGATGCAGGCCGGGTGCCTCCTCGCTCATGCCCCAACCGTCACGAGCTTGGTGCGGCCGGATGAACCAGCCTTGATGACAACCGCGGATTTGTGACAACGGAAGTGCCGTGCCACCAAGGCGACGAGTTCCGCGTTGGCCTTGCCATCAACCGGCGGCGCCTTGATCTGCGCAAGCCATGTACCATCCGGCTGATGCAACAGGGAAGACGCCCTGGAACGTGGCTTCACCTTGATTTGCAACATGACACCCGGCATTTTCCACCTGATCCTGGAGAGAACACGCGCCCTGCCTCGCCATCGTATCCGGGACCGACGGGAGCCACCGTCGCCTACACTAGTCCACGTCCGGGCGGCGTTACCCTCGGCTTCCTTTCCCGGTCGGTTTTCAACGCGCACGGGCGGCAGGTCTTCAACGAGCGCCAACAGACAAGAGCGTTTCCAATCGAAGAGAGGTTCTGCGCACATGGAATTCCACATCGACACCAATGGCGTCCAGCCGAACCTGCGTGCCGTCAACGATGCGCTTCTTGCGGTCGATCCCGCGGCCATGGCCGATATCGATCCGGCCAACGGCATGTTGAGGGTCTCGGCGGAATTAAGCTCCCCCGAGCTGCTCGCGCTCCTCACGCAAGCGGGATATCCGGTGGATTGGCGCCGGTTGCGACAGGTGCCTGCCGTTTGCTGTGGCGCTTGTGGCGGATGACGAACATCAACCCCATTGCCTCCGACTCGCTCCTTTGGAGCTACTGACTCATCCGCCTGAACACGGGCGGTCGTGACGCTGCTGCATGGGATCTTGTGTCCACCCAAGTGGATTCGATCAACAACGTCGTGCAACCGAACCCGGGCCGCACCACGCAACCACATGCGTTGCCGGTCAAACCGAGAGCGCGCCGCGGGGTTCGTGCACCCGCAGCGTGCACAGGCCCGCAATCACGAGGCTCACGCCGCCCAGCACCAGCGCGTACACCGGCTGGCCGTGGAAGAACCATTTCAGCAGCACGCCCAGCACGCTGGCGGCCAGCAACTGCGGGATCACGATGAAAAAGTTGAAGATGCCCATGTACACGCCCATCTTCGCGGCCGGCAGGTTGTCCGACAGCAACGCGTAGGGCAGCGACAGGATCGAGGCCCAGGCAAAACCGACGCCGAGCATCGACAGCAGCAGCCAGTGTGGATCGCGGATGAACGCGATCGAGATCAACCCGGCCCCGCCCAGCACCACGTTGACGAGATGGCTGACGCGCAGTCCCCATACGCGTGACATCCACGGGATCACGATTGCCGCCAGCGCCGCAAAACCGTTGTAGGCGGCGAACAGCACACCCACCCAGTTGGCGCCTGCGTTGTAGGCCGCCGATTGCGGATCACTGGAGCCGAATTGCAACGCCGTGACCGCCGGCGTGGTGTAGATCCACATCGCGAACAGTGCGAACCACGAGAAGAACTGCACCCAGGCGAGTTGCCGCATCGCCTGCGGCATCGCGTACAGGTCGCCCATCACCTGGCGCAGCGTGCCCGTGCCGCGCGTACGCGCCAACCAGCCAAACAACAGGCCAGCCACGATCAGCATGCCCGCCAGCAGGTACAGGTCGCGGGCCAACGAGAAACGCACGATCAGGACCAGCAACAGGATACCGAGCGCGCCGAGCACGGCGCCAAGGCGCCACGCGTGCGAAACGTCGACCATGGTTCCGGGTGCCACGGCACCATCGAATCCCAGCAGTGTCTCCGGCGGATATTCGCGCGTCGACACGATGGTCCACAGCACCGACAACAGCAGCACCGCGCCACCCGTGTAGAACGCGTACTTCACGGTGTCGGGAATCGATCCCTCGGGCGCGGTGTTCGGCACCCCGAAATGCGCGAGGATCCACGGCAACAGCGAGGCCACCACCGCGCCCACCCCGATGAAGAAGCTTTGCATCGCGTAGCCCTTGGCGCGCTGCTGCGTGGGCAGCTGGTCGCCCACGAACGCGCGGAAGGGCTCCATCGCGACGTTGAACGACGCGTCCATGATCCACAGGAGGCCGGCGGCAACCCACAGCAGCGGCGAGTTGGGCATCACCAGCAGAGCCAGCGTCGCGAGCACGGCCCCGGCCAGGAAAAACGGCCGCCGCCGGCCCAGCCGGCCCCAGGTGCGATCCGACCAATGACCGATCAGCGGCTGCACGATCAGGCCGGTCAGCGGCGCGGCAATCCACAGCGCCGGGATGGCATCGACACTCGCACCGAGGGTCTGGAAGATGCGGCTGACGTTCGCGTTCTGCAGCGCGAAGCCGAACTGGATGCCGAGGAACCCGAAACACATGTTCCAGATCTGCCAGAACGAGAGCGCGGGTTTGCGATTCATGGCCTGGTTCCGTGGATCGCAACCGGCACGATTTGCAGCGCGCCGATCCGCGCGTCGTTCAAGGGCCCGCTGCTTCCGCCTTCGCCGCCGGTGTAGTGCGCGAAGTTCGCAAGATCGCTCATGTTGAACCCCTGCTCCAACGTGAAGGTGCAGCGAGCCCCGCGCTGCACGCTGAATGTAGCGGAGGTCGAGCGCTGCTCGCCGACGCTGTGCGGCATCACGACCGGCTCGGTTCGCAGCGGCATGCCGCGACACGCGATCGCCAGCCGCTTGACCGCGGCGGTGATGCCGGTATTGATCGGACCGTGGTCATTGCGGTAAGCCAGCGTCGCGCCGAATCGGCCACCCGCGGGCGCGGACCACGCGCGTGGCCAGGCGCCTGCCACCGCGCTCGTGTCGCCGAGACAGGCCGGCAGGCTCGGAAGCGACTCGACGCCATCCTTGCCGAGCGTGGTGACGCGCAGGCAGCGTTGCACAGCGGTCTTCGACAACAGCCAGTCACTGCCGATGTTGCCGTAGCGCGCGCCGTTGACATACAGGACATGGTTGCCGCCGGCAGCGCCGGCCCGGACGGCGCCACCCTCGACGCGCACTCGTGGTGCAGCGGGTGTCGCGGGTGCGTACATTGGTGCCCCCATGCGAAGTGGCACCGATGGCACCGAGATGGCCTTCAACATGACGACGGTGTCGCTGCCCGAGCGCGTGACGTGGTCCGCAACCAGCAGGTTGCCGTCAAGTTTCGCGGGCAACTGCAAGGTGATGTGCTGCTGCGGCAGCCGCACGCTGATTGCCTTGCGATCGCCGAACAGCATCGGCACCAGTGACACCGGCAGCTTCGGTTCAACGTGGCCATCTTCGGTCAGGCCGAACACGCCCTCGGTCACCATGTCGAGGTACGCGGCCACCGACCACAATTGCCGCGGTGAATCGACCACCGGGCCACTGAGCTTGCCGTCATCGACGTGGGTCGCCTGGGTCACCAGCTCGTAGTTCTCCATGTTGGAGCCGGCCAACGCGGCGCCGCGCATGATCGAGCGGATCTCGAAGGCGATCAGCTTCGGGTCGTCAAGCTTGCGCGCGGCGCGCAAGGCATAGGCGCTGACGAACGGCCAGATCGCGCGATTGTGGTAGATCGGCTGGTCGGCGCGTTCGGGCCAGATCACCGGACTGCCCGCCGGCCACGCGGGGTAATGCGCCAACGACGCGCGCGCCCGCGCCTGGTCGGCAACACCGCTGGTGATCGCCAGCGAGATGCCGAGCAAATCGTAGGCCTCCACCGGTTGGCCGTCGCCACCGATGTAACTCATGTACATGTCGCGGTCGGTGCGCCAGAAGTGTGCATTGATGGCCTGCTTCAACGCATCGGCTTGCGCAGCGTATTGCGTGGCGCGTGGATCGTGACGTCGCGCGGCCATCGCCGCCGCCAGATGCAGAGCTTCGTAATGCAGCACGTTGGTGGACAGCGCGAACGACTGCGCGATCCACGCCACGTTGGCCTGCGTCCACTCGGGATAACTCTGCTCGCGCCAATCGAGGAACGAGGTCTCGCCGCGGTACAGACCCATATGCGGATCGAACGCGTATTCGCGATCCTGCGCCAGGGTATCGACGAGCGCGGTCCACACCTTGCCGGCAAAAGCCTTGTCGCCCAACAGGTGCCGCGCGGCCAGGAACCACACCACGCGGTCGGTACTGATCGGCCAGCTGCCGCCCGAGCCGGTGTCCTGCATCGGATACAAACCTTGCGGGACGTCCTTCGCGCGCACGCCCGACAGCTTGAACAGCAGGCCGTTGCGCGACCTTGCAGCGTCGAAACGCCAGAGGCCCAGGTCGACCGAATAGGACAGATCCCGCGTCCATACGTAGTGCCACTTCGCGCCAGTCTCGAAGCAGTGGCATGGCATCGGCTGGTCGTGGTCGAACGCGGCATCGCGGATCGACTCCACCGAATCGAGGCGCAGGTCATCCTGCGCCATCGCAAACAGGCCGTCGAACAGCGGACTCGCGGTCTGCACGTTCCGCGCTGGCGCGGGGATCGCGCGCTCGCCGAACGGTCCACGCAACGTGTACGCGCCGCCGGCCTGCGCGGTCATCGCGGCCGACTGGCCGCGCCATGCCAGGAGGTCGTGCCACGCGGGCGGTGTGGCGGCGAGGCTGCCCGCGAGCAGCGCGGCTGCGAGCACGATCATTGCTGCACCGTCGCGATGCGCACGCTTTGCGCCTCGCCAGCCGGAACCTTCACCCAGGTCACGTCACCAAAGCGATCCTGCCCCGCGGCCCAGCCAGCGCTTTCGGCTTGCTCCAGTGCATCGAGAGAAGCCATGGATGCCAGCGCCTTGCCGTTCATCTGCACGCTCTTGCCACGGCCACCGTGGATCGCCAGCAGGTAATTGCGCAATGCCGGCTTGTACGCGCCCTGCGGTACCGCAAGTTTGAATTCGATCTCGCCGGCATGCTGCCGGGTGGTCATCGCCTGCAGGAAATACGCATCCTTTTCGTAGGCGTAGGTGCGGCCATCGTCGTCGTAGTAATCGAAGTGCGTGGCGTGGTCGGACGGAAACACCTGCACGGTCACGCTCTTCACCGGCCGCTGGCCGACGTAATCCATCACCGGCTGGGTGGGGATGATCGCGCCGGCACGGATGAACAGCGGGATGTCCCGCCAGGTTTTTGCATCCACCGGCAGCGTAATGGTTTGTCCGCCTGCGTAGGCCTTGCCGGTGGACCAGTCGGTCCAGGTGCCGGCCGGCAGATAGATGTGCTTGGTCGTCTCACCCTGCTTGACCACCGGCGACACCAGCAGCCACTGACCGAACAGCCACGCATCGACGTCGTTGCGAACCTTCGGATCATGCGGCCAGCCGAAGGTCAGCGGCCGCACCAGACCCACACCGTGCGCGTGGTTCGTGTACTGATACGCGTAGGTGTACGGCAGCAGGTGGCAGCGCAACCGGATCGCGCTCGTGGCAGCCGCTTCAGCCACCGGGCCGTACACCCACGGCTGGCGTTTCTCACCGAACGTTCCGTGCACGCGGAAGATCGGCGTGAAGGCGCCGAACTCGATCCAGCGTGCGTAGTTCTCGTCCGAGGGGTGACCGTTGAAGCCGCCGCCATCCATGCCCCAGTTCATTTCGCCGACGTCGATCGCGCTCAGCATCCGCGCACGTTGCGCGGCCATGCTGGCGAAGCCCGTGTCGATATCGCCCGACCACATGCCATACGCATAGCGCTGGGCACCCAACCAGAAATTGCGGTTGATCGACCACACGCGCGTGTCGCTGGCCGCACGCTGCGCGTCGTACAAGGCGCGCTGCATGTTGAGGAACTGCGTGTTCGACGTGGGCGTTCCATCCTTGCCATACACATCGGCCTCGTCGTTCCACCAACCGGCGATGCCGTGATCGAACCCGTACTTCACCGCGAGGCGCCCAAACCAACTCCGCGCGGCCGGCTTGTCGAAATCGACATCCAGGGCCTGCTTGTGCGAGAAGTATTCCGGGTAAGGCTTTTCGCCCGGGATCCACAAGTCGTGCGCGGTGGCGTAGTCGCCTTCGGCGGTACCCAGCAACAGGCGCGGCTTCATGATGCCGGCGAGATGCACACCCTCGGCGTCCAGCATCTGTGCCAGCTTGCCACTGGCCCCGTCGGGAAACTTCTCGGGATTCCAGCGGAACTCGCCGTAGTCGCCCTGCCCCCACGCCTTCCAGTCGAAATCGAGGATGAAGGCATCGATCGGGATGTGTTTGGCGCGATAAGTGTGGACCAGCGAGAGCAGTTCCTGCTGGTCGATGCCCCACTGGCTGTTGAGGAAACCCAGCGACCATTTCGGGAACAGCGGCGCCGGGCCGCTGAGTTTCGCCACCGAACCGAACATCTGCGCCGGCGTGCCGACGAGGATGTAGTAGTTGGCGTCGGGCCGTTTGCAGTGGCTGATGGTGATGCGGTTCGCGGCGAGGTCGAACTCCGCCCCATCGCAATCCACCAGTACCCCGAAGCCCGCGGTGCTCCAAACGAACGGCGCGCCGGCGTGGCCTTGCTTGCCCGCCTTGGCAACCTGGTGGCCATCGCGCAACAAACCGGCGGAGACATCCTCGTGACTGCTGTAGCTGCCGATGCCGTACCACGCAATGCCCGGCGCGTGGTCGAACACGATCCGGCCTTGCGCCGAGGTTGCAGGATCGGTCTGTCGCAACAGCACGTTGTCGCGCGCATCCGCGACGATCAGCGTGCCTGCCTTCGGGTCCATCGTCACGGACATCCGATCCGAGCGCAGCGTGAAGGCATCCCCGTGACGGGTGACGGTGGGCTTGAATGCGGGGCCCGACCAGCCCTGCGGATCCATCACCAGGGTCGGTGGCGTGGCGCCGCTGGCGGGCACGAAGTGCACGTGCAGCACGCCGGGCGCCAGCATTTGCACGTCCAGCCTGCCTCCCGCCCAGGCCTCGCTGGTGAATCCGTTCGACGGCGTGGCGGCGGCGGATGCGTCCACCGCGACAAGCAGCCCGCAGCACAGCAGCAACGCAGGAAGTGACCGGACTTTCCGCGACAGTGCCCTCGCGACGGCCGACCAGGCTCCGTCATTCATTGCAGGATCGCGCTGCCGTACGGCGGCAACTGGAGGTGGTCGGCCGCGACCGCGGTGCCGGGAAGGGTGTGCCGCAGCAGCGTGTGGAACTGATCCGCCGGCAATGGCAGGGCTTGCGCGGTGCCGGACAGGTTGTGCACCACCAGCACCGAGTCGGCGCCATCGCTGCGTTGCCACGCCACCAGCTGGTCGTTCGCCTGCGGATACACCGCGAAGCCCCCCTCGCGCAACGCCGGAATCTCGACGCGCCAGTGGATCAGCATGCGATACCAGTTGAGCAGCGAATCCGGATCGGCTTGCTGGGCGGCGACCGAAATCGGCCCGCCGTTGGCCGGCGAAGTGGCATGCCACGTGGTTTCGCCCTTCGCATCGAGGGCGCGCTCCCAGCGCATCGGCGTGCGCAGGTCGGGATCGGGTTTCTCGCCGCGCATGCCGAGTTCTTCGCCGTAATAAATGTACGGCTCGCCCGGCAAGGTCATCAGCAACGCTGCAGCCACGCGCATGTGCGCGGGATCGCCCCCGAGTTGACTCATCACGCGTTCCTGGTCGTGGTTGGACAGGAACGGCGCGTCCTTTTGCATCGCATCACTGGCGACCTTGTCGTAGGTCACGTAGGTCTGCGCCAGGGTGCGCGCAAGATCGAGGTTGCGCTCGGCCTTGACCGCCGCGATCAGGCCCTTGGCAATCGGGAAGTTGAACGCGGCGTCCAGCGGCTTCAGGTAGGGCGCGATGTCGGCAGCCTCGTCGCGCGTGATCTCGCCGACGAGGTAGGCGTGCGGATCGACCTTGTCGAGCCCCTTCCGGTATTGCTCCCACCAGGCGACGTTCTTCGCAATGGACACCGGGTTGCCGACATCCGAGGGAACGTTGACGTAGATGTGGCGCGCCGCATCGAGCCGGAATCCATCCGCGCCCTGCCGCAACCAGAACTGGCCGATCGCGATCATTTTCGCGCGCACGGCCGGATTGTCGTAGTTGAGATCGGGCATCGCCGGGTCGAAGATGCTGAGGTAATACTGCCCGTCCGGCGCCCGGTGCCAGGCCTGCCCACCGAACGCGTTGGGCATGTCGACATCGGTGGTCTTGCCGGCCCAGATGTACCAATCACGATAAGGGCTCTTCGGATCCAGTGCCGACACGAACCACGGGTTCTCGTTGCTCGAATGGTTGGCCACCATGTCGATGATCACGCGGATGCCGCGCGCGTGGGCCTCTTGCACGAGATGGCGGAAATCGGCGAGCGTGCCGTACTGGGGATTCACCGCTTCGTAGTTGCTGACGTCGTAACCGTGGTAACTCGGCGACGGGTTGATCGGCATCAGCCAGATGCCGCTGATGCCCAGCTTCTGCAGGTAATCGAGTTTGGCGGTGACGCCGTTCAAATCACCGATGCCGTCGCCGTTGGTGTCGTACCAACTGCGCACGAAGATTTCGTACCAGACGCCGGAAACGGCCTTCGCGGCCGGCGCGGCACGCGTAGCGGCCTCAGCCGCAGGCGCCGCGGCATGTCCGGACAAGGCCAGCCCCGCACCGGCCACGCACAACGCAAGCGCAAGCCCGATGCCCCTCATGCTGCACTTCCCGCGACGTCGTGCACCGCTGTCGCTGCCGCGGGTGCGGCACAGGTACGCGCGACAAAGGCCTCGTGGGCGGGCAACGGCGCCGCGGCGCGGTTGACGAGCGTGCGAATGTCGGAAAGAAAGCCCTGCAATTTGGATTCCTCCAGCTCGTCGGCAAGGGGGTGGTAGTGCGCGGGTTCGATGCGCTGGCCCAGCAATACCTGCAACCAGGCGACTTCGGTGAACAGCTCGTCGGCCTCACGGAAAATCAGGCCGGTGCGCCGGAACAGCGCGATGCGCTGGGCCAGCGATTCCGGCACTTCCATCGCGCCGCACTGGCGCCAGAACGGCGCATCGTCGCGCTCGGTGGCCTTGTAGTGCAGGATCAGGAAATCGCGCACGCGCTCGTACTCGAAGCGGGTCTGGCGATTGTAGGTATCCACCAGCAGCGGGTCGCAATGCCGGTCCGGAAACATGCCGAGGAAGCGCGCGATGCCCGACTGCACGAGGTGGATCGTGGTCGACTCCAGCGGCTCCATGAAGCCCGCCGACAATCCGAGCGCAAGGCAATTGCGGTTCCACGTCAGCTTGCGCATGCCGGTGACGAAGCGCAGCGGGCGCGGTTCGCCCATGGCTTCGCCGGGCAGGTTGGCGAGGACCTGCGCCGCGGCTTCGTCGTCGCTGATGAAATCGCTGCAGTACACGTGCCCGTTGCCGGTGCGGTGCTGCAGGTCGATCCGCCATTGCCAGCCGGCGCTGCGCGCGGTGGCGAGCGTGTACGGATGCATCGGCCCGTTGCGCGTGCTACCGACCGCGAGTGCGCGGTCGCAAGGCAACCAGTGCTGCCAGTTCTCGTAACCGGTTTTCAGTGCACCTTCGATCAGCAGGCCGCGAAAGCCCGAGCAGTCGATGAAGAAATCGCCCTTGATGGCCTCGCCGCTGTCGAGTTGCAGCGACTCGATGAAGCCATCGTCACCGCGCAAGCGCACATCGACCACCTTGCCTTCGGTACGTTGCACCGCGCCCGCGGGAATCTTGCCGCGCAGGTACTGCGCATAGTTCGCGGCATCGAACTGGTAGGCGTAGCGGATGCCGCCGAGTGGCGTGTTCGGCACCTTGTCGAGCCGCGCGAAGCGGTCCTTCGCCGCGGCCACCGCGTTCACCGAGTAATCCCACAACGAGTGCGTGTCGCCCTGCGCGCGGGCACGCAGCCAATAGTGGTGGAACGGCAACAGGCCCAGCGGCAGCCCGACATCACCGAAACCATGCAGGTAGGCATCGCCCAGGCGGCCGAAATTCTCGAGCTGCACGCCGAGCTTGTAGGTGCCGTGGGTGAAACGCAGCATCTCGGTCTCGTCGATGCCGAGGAAACTGTTGATGTGCAGGATCTGTGGAATCGTGGCCTCGCCCACCCCGACCGTGCCGATCTGGGCGGATTCGACGAGGCGGATTTCACGCGTCGGTCCGAGCGCGCGGGCCAGCAACGCGGCAGCCAGCCAGCCGGCGGTGCCGCCGCCGACGATCACCACGCGTCGGATGGCATTCTCATTCATGGCGCGAGCGTACACCTTTGCGACCGCACGGAACCCTGGCTGACGCGTCGCCGTCGCGCAGGAGCGCGACGGCGCAAGGCCCGTTGCTGCAGGACAACGATGCCTTGCGCCGCCACCATCCGTCTTCAGAACTTGTACGAGATGCCGGCTTCGTAGCGGCGCCCGTACAGCTCCCAGGTCTGTACTTGCCGCGGATCGTTGTTCTGGTAGGTCATGAAGCGCTGGTTGCTGAGGTTGGAACCTTGCAGGACGAAGGTCATGCCCTTCAACGGCCCGTTCTGGACGTCGTAGCTGACCTGCGCCGAGGTGGTGCTGCCACCCTTGATGATCTGTTCGACGCGGGTCGCGCTGATGCCGGAAACGCGGCCGAGGAAGCTGTTGCGGTAGCTCTGGCTGACACGCGCCTGGAAGCCGCCGTTCTGGTAGTACAGCGTCCAGTTCGCGACCCACTTGGACAGGCCCGGCACGGTGATCGGGTTCGGGTTGTCGCCGTAGATCAACGAACTCTTGGTGTAGTTGACACTGACGATCGTGCCCAGGCCATCCAGCGCGTGGGTGAGGTGCCCGAGCGGCAGGTTCAGGGTCACCTGCGCGCCCTTGATCGAACCGTGGCCATCATTGGTCGGACCAGACACCGTGCCGAACGGTGTGCCCAGTTGTGCCGCCTCGGCCGGCGTCAGGTAGGCCGGAATGAAGGCCGAGAAATCCTTGAGGTAGGCGGCGTTCGGATCGATGTAGTCACTCAGCTGCAGGTAGTAGCTCGACAAGGCGAAGTAACCGGCACCGCCAGCGCTGCACAACGGCGACTGCTTGGCTTCGTTCGACGTGCACTGATAGCCCGACGACGCACCGTCGAAATAGTGCTCGTAACTCAGGTTGAAGTTGTTGGCCTTGGTCGGCAGCAGCGACGGATTGCCACCCGAGGCGCTGAAGTAGGCCTGGTTGGGATCAGTCGACGAGAGGTGCGTGATGTCGGTATTGAGGCCGATGCTGGCGCTCATCTGGTCCATGCGCGGACGCGCGATGGTCTTGGCTGCACTGAAGCGCAGGTCATCGTTCTGGCTCAGTCCGAACACCAGGTTCAGGCTCGGCAACCAGCGGGTCCAACTGGTGCCGCCGGAGGTCGGCAGCAGCACCACGTTGGAGCCGTTGGTGCCGCCGGAACTGGCCTGCGCGTATTGGCCATCCGAGGTCTGGTTGGTGTGCGCCACCTGCACGCCCACGTTGCCACGCAAGCCAACGTTGCCGAGCGTGGTGTCGATGTTGAATTGCACATACGGCGTGATGTCGCGCTCGTTCACCTGCCAGTTCGGCGGCACGGCGATCGAGGACAGCGCGGTCGGGAACAACTGGTAGGTACCGTTCGAGATCAGGTCAAGTGGGTTGTAGAGCAGCTGGTTGCCGATGCCCATCCAGCCCAGTGGATCACCCACGGTCGCACCCGAAGGGATCGGTGCCGTCTGCGCGCCACCGGGGAAGATCAGGAAGTCCTGGTCGATCTGGTAGTTCTTCTGGCGATTGCCGCGGTCGACGCCGACTTCCATGCTGGAGAACGGCCCGTTGAGGAAATTGCGGGTGACGCTGAGGCGCAGGTTGGCGAGGTAGTCGTTGGTGTGCGGTGCATTGATGAAGCCGCCCTGCACCACCGGCGGCGTGGCGCCACTGCCCCAACCCTGCGGGTCGGTCAGCATGACCAGGCTCGGGTCGGAGTAGTCCAGCGTGGGGTTCAACACCAGCATGCCGTTGTTCAATTCGGTGAAATCGACGGTATCGGTCGGGCCACTCTTGTTGTAGCCGAAGCCGGAATAGCTCTCGAGCAGCATGTCGCGGCGATCGGCGCGCGAATAGTTGGCATCGATGCCGGCCGACCAGTCCGCGTTGAAGCGGATGTTCGCGCCCCAGTCGATGTTCCAGACCTTGGCGCGCGTCTGGTTGTAGTCGTTGCGGATCACCGGCGAAACGTTGCTGTAGGTGCCGCTCTGCACGAAGCCGCCACCGACGTTGCCGGGCTGCAGGGTCACGCCCGCGCCCCAGAACAGAGGAAACTCGACGCCCTTGGCCTGCTGCGTTTCGCGGAAATTGTCGTAGGTGAGGTCCAGGGTGCTGGAGAAGGCATCCGACGGCCGCCATTCGAACGTGGCCAGGTAGCCCTGGCGCTTCATCAAGCCGGAAATGCCGTAGTTCTTGGCCCCGCCCACAACCAGATCGCCATTCGCGTCATTCGGATAACCCCACGGCGCCTGGTGCTCGATCTGGTACGGATTGGAATCCAGGTCGATGCCGAGTGTGATGCCGAAGGTGTGATCGGCAAACTGGTCGACGTACACGCCATTGAGGTGGTAACCGTTGTCCTTGACGCCGGGACCATCCGCCAACTGGTTCATGCCGTCCCAGATGTAATGCGCGTTGATGGCCAACTGGCGCTCGCGGGTGTCGAGCGGGCGGATGGTATGCATGTCCACGGTGCCCGATAGGCCCTGCCCGATCAGGTTGGCGCTGGGGCTCATGTGCACGACCACGCTGCCGAACCAGCTCGACGGATACTGGTCGAATTGCACGTCGCGGTTGTTGGAGGTGGAAACCTGCTGGCTGCCGTTGATCAGCGCCGTGCTGAAGTCCGGGCCGAGGCCGTGGATGGTGAGCACCTGCGGGCGGCCATTGACGCTTTGTACTGCCAGGCCCGGCAGCCGGCCCAGGCTGTCGGCAATGCTGGTGCCGGGCAGCTTGCCGATCTGTTCGGCCGAAACCGCCTCGACGATGGAGTCGGAGTTGCGCTTGATCGCGATGGAGTTCTGCACACTGCTGGCGTAGCCGGTGACTTCGACCGCGCCGAGGGTGATGGCTTGTTGCGCCTGCTGCTGTTTCTCGTCCTGCTTTTTCTTTTTGTCGGCATTCGCCTTGGCCTGGTCCGTTTGCGCAGGCTGGCTCGAGTCCGTCTGCTGCGGATCGGTGGTCTGGATGCGGCCGCTGGCCGCAAAGGCGATGTTGGCGCAGGTGGCAAGGCCAATGCCTGCGGACATCAGCGCGAGCGTCATCACGTTGCGTTTGAATTGCATGGTGTCATTCCCCAGCGAAGTCGATTGGTCTCTGCACACGGATGCCGGCTGTCACCGCCGCACACAGCGCCCCGCATTCTGTTCGCGAGGTCGTGCTTGCATGGTATGGGCATGCTTCCGGGCCGAGCGATCGTTGCATACGTATTCATGCAGCCCGGCGGCCCCGGATATTGCATCGCAGCATCCATGGCGTGGGTTGAATCGAAGCACTCGGGAACTGCGCTGCCAGCGGTCGCACGCAAGCGCCGAGCATGGAATTTCTGCAACCGCTGCAAGGCCGCCGCAGGACCCGGATCCAGCACTCAATGACGCACGCGCAGCATCCATGAATACGTATGCAAAGCCATGCAGGCCGGACACACCCAGCCACTAAGCTGGACGCGGTTCGCAGACGTGACGGTGATTGCACCGCGCGGCGCATTTGATGGGGTTGCTTGATGTCCGATGTCTACTGGTGGCGCGGAGCCGTCATCTACCAGATCTATCCGCGCAGCTTCCTCGATACCAACGGGGATGGCGTAGGCGATTTGCCGGGCATCATCGAGCGGCTCGACTACGTCGCGGGCCTGGGCGTGGACGCGATCTGGATCGCACCGTTCTATCGCTCGCCAATGGCCGACTTCGGTTACGACATCGCCGACTACCGCAGTGTCGACCCGCTGTTCGGCACGCTCGCGGACTTCGATCGCCTGCTGGACAATGCGCACGCGCTCAAGTTGAAGGTGATGATCGATCAGGTGCCCAGCCACACCTCGGTCGAACACGCATGGTTTCGCGAGAGCCGCGAGAGCCGCGACAACCCGAAGGCAGATTGGTATGTGTGGGCCGATCCGCGCGAGGACGGCACCGCGCCCAACAACTGGCTGTCGATCTTCGGCGGCCCAGCCTGGAAATGGGAACCGCGCCGCCAGCAGTACTACCTGCACAACTTCCTGACCCAGCAACCCGACCTCAATTTCCACAATCCCGCGGTGCGCGCCGCGGTGCTCGACGACATCCGCTTCTGGCTGGACAAGGGCGTGGATGGCTTGCGCCTGGACGCCATCAACTTCTGTTTCCACGATGCCGAGTTGCGCGACAACCCGCCCAAGCCCGCGAGCCAACGCACCGGACGCGGCTTCAGCCCGGACAATCCCTACGCCTACCAATATCATCGTTACAACAACACGCGGCCGGAGAACCTCGCGTTCCTCGAGGAAATCCGCGCCCTGCTCGACCGCTACCCCGGCGTCGCGGCACTGGGTGAAATTTCCGCGGAAGATTCACTCACCACCATCGCGGAATACACCCGCGGCAAGCGCCTGCACATGGGTTACAGCTTCGAGCTGCTGACCGACGACTTCAGCGCCGCCTACATCCGCGAGACCGTATCGCGGCTGGACGCGAAGATGGACGGCGGCTGGCCATGCTGGGCCATTTCCAACCACGACGTGGAGCGCGTGTTGTCACGCTGGGGCGGCAACCAGCCCTCGGCGCCGCTGGCCAACCTGCTTACCGCGATGTTGTGCTCGTTGCGCGGTCCGGCCTGCGTGTATCAGGGTGAAGAGCTTGGGTTGACCGAGGCTGAAGTTCCCTATGAAGCGTTGCGCGACCCGTTCGGCATCGCCTTCTGGCCGCAGTTCAAGGGCCGCGACGGTTGCCGCACGCCGATGCCATGGCAAGCCGAGGCCAACGGCGGGTTCACCTCCGGCACGCCGTGGCTGCCGGTGCCCAGGGAACACCTCGACCTCGCCGTGGCCGTGCAAACCGGCAATCCGGTTTCCACGCTCAACAGCTTCCGCATCTTCATGCATTGGCGGCGCGCGCACCCGGCGCTGCGCAGCGGTACGATCAGCTTCATCGACACACCCGAGCCGGTCCTCGCGTTCACCCGCAGCGCCGACGCCGAAAACCTGCTGGTCGCGTTCAATCTGTCCGACCACGCCGCCGAGCTGGAACTGCCGCCGCTCGGCAAGATCCAGCCGCTGCAGGGCCACGGCTTGCGCGAAGGCACGCTGGACGGCGCGCGCTTGCAGCTGCCAGCCTACGGTGCGTTGTTTGCCGCGCTTGAAGCCCATCCCGCCGGAGCCGCCTCATGAACCTGCCCGACGCCACGCACGAGGATCCCCGGGGACACGCCAGCATGCGCGTGATCCTGATCGCTGCGGCCGCGGCACTCGGCGGCTTCCTGTTCGGTTTCGACACCGCCGTCATCAACGGCGCGGTCGATGCACTGCGCCAGTCGTTCGGACTCAGCGCTGCCTTGACCGGTTTCGCCGTGTCCTGCGCCCTGCTCGGATCGGCCTTGGGCGCGTGGTACGCGGGGCGCCTCGCCGACCGCTTCGGGCGCGTGCACACGATGCAGATTGCAGCCTTGCTGCTGGCCGCCGGCGCCCTCGGCGCTGGCCTGGCCGGATCGGTCGTGTCGCTGATCATCTGGCGCGTCGTCGCCGGCATCGGCGTTGGCGTGGCCTCGGTGGTGGCGCCCGCCTACATCGCCGAAGTGTCGCCGGCCGCGATCCGTGGACGCCTGGGTTCGTTGCAACAGCTGGCGATCGTGCTCGGCATCTTCGTGGCCTTGCTGAGCGACGCCTGGCTGGCCGGCGCCGCCGGTGGCGCTTCCAAAACCATCTGGTTTGGAATCGCGGCCTGGCGCTGGATGTTCGTGGTCGGCGTGCTGCCGGCCCTGATCTATGGCGGCCTCGCGCTGACCGTACCGGAATCACCGCGGCACCTGGTCGCGAAGGGCCGCAGCGACGAAGCCCTGGGCGTGCTGCGCAAGGTGCTGGGGCTGCACGAAGAGGCCGCGCTACGCCAGAAACTGTCGGACATCGAGGACAGCCTGCGCGGCGAGCACAAGCCGGCGTGGCGTGATCTGCGCGGCAGCGCGGGCGGGCTGCTGCCGATCGTGTGGGTGGGCATCGCGCTGTCGATGTTCCAGCAATTCGTCGGTATCAACGTGATCTTCTATTACTCATCGACGCTGTGGCACTCGGTCGGTTTCAGTGAATCCAACGCCTTCACCATCACCGTCGCCACCTCGGTGGTGAACGTGCTGGTGACCCTGGTGGCCATCGCCCTGGTCGACAAGATCGGGCGCAAGCCACTGCTGTTGATCGGCTCGGCGGGCATGGCCATCACGCTGGCGATGATGGCGTGGTGCTTCGCCGAAGCCACCGGCAGCGGCGCGGCCTTGAGCCTGCCCGCGCCATGGGGACCGATCGCCCTGATCGCGGCCAACCTCTACGTGGTCTTCTTCGGCGTCAGTTGGGGTCCGGTGGTGTGGGTGTTGCTGGGTGAGATGTTCCCCAACCGCATCCGCGCGATGGCGCTGGCGGTGGCCGCGGCGGCGCAGTGGCTGGCCAATTTCGCGATCACCAGCAGCTTCCCGGTGATGGCACAATTCAGCCTGCCCTTCTCCTACGGCGTGTACGCACTGTTCGCGGTGCTGTCACTGGTGTTCGTGTGGCGGTTCGTGCGCGAAACCCGCGGCGTGGAGCTGGAGAACATGGCCTCTTGAATCCCGCGCGAGCCAATACCGGCAATTTGGCGCGAATTTGGTTAGGATCGGAGCCCCGCGGTCACGCAACCGCGGCTGTCAGGGGGCTGCGCCGGGTGCACCACAAGAAGCAAGTGACGTCGTTCGACATCGCCGAACTGGCCGGGGTCTCGCAGGCCACGGTGTCGCGCGCCTTGCGCGGCAGCCCGGACGTCAGCGAGGAGACCCGCCAGCGGGTGATGGCGGCCGCCGAATCCCTGCACTACACGGTCGACAAAAACGCCTCGAACCTGCGAAGCAAGCTCGCCGGCACGCTGGCGCTGCTGTTCTTCGAGGACCCCACCCCCGACGACTCCCACATCAACCCGTTCTTTTTCTCGATGCTGGGCTCGATCACGCGCGCCTGTGCACGCCAGGGCTACGACCTGCTGATTTCGTTCCAGGAAATCGGCCGCGACTGGCACGCCGATTTCGCCGACAGCAAGAAAGCCGACGGCATCATCCTGCTCGGCTACGGTGACTACCTCACCCACACCAGCCGATTGGAAAAGCTGAGCCGGCAAGGCACCAGGATCGTCTCCTGGGGCGCGGTGATGCCGGACCAGCCGTGCATCACGATCGGCTGCGACAACTACAACGGTGGCCTGTCGGTCACCAACCACTTGATCGAACAGGGTTGCCGGCGCATCGCCTTCCTCGGCGACGCGTCGCGACACTTCCCGGAATTCCAGGAGCGCTACCGCGGCCACCTGCAGGCGCTGCGCGCGCACGGCATCGAATCCGACGACGCCTTGCAGGTCGACGCGGAAAGCTCGCAGCATTCGGGCCAGCAAGCGGTCGACGACCTGCTGGAACGCGAGGTGAAATTCGACGCCATCTTCGCCGCCAGCGACCTGATGGCGATCGGCGCGATGGCGGCGCTCACTGCCCACGGCATCGACGTGCCATTCGAGGTTGCGGTGGCGGGCTTCGACGACATTCCCATGGCCAACTTCGTCAACCCGCCGCTGACCACTGTGCGCCAGGACACCCGCCAGGCCGGCGAGATGCTGGTTGACAGCCTGCTGCGCCTGATCCACAACGAACCGGTGACCAGCCGGATGCTGCCGATGCAGCTGATCGTGCGGCGTTCCAGCCTTTCGCGGGAAGTCGCCACGCGCCACGGTCACCCCGAGGACTGACCGCGCATGCAGCAGCACGCACTCATCGGCGACATCGGCGGTACCAATGCGCGCTTCGCACTCACCGATCTCGCCGCGCCGGAACCGCGGATCCTGCACGAGGAAACCTTCACCGACGCCGGCTTCGACAGCCTCGGCGACGCCGCAGGCCACTACCTCGACACGCTGGGCGCCAAACCCAATCGCGCCTCGCTGGCGATCGCCGGGCCCATCGAACGCGATGAAATCGAACTGACCAACCGCAACTGGTCGTTCCGGCGCCACGAACTGCAGGACCGCCTGGGCCTGGACGAACTGCAACTGATCAACGACTTCGCCGCGATTGCGTGGGCCACGCCGCACCTTGCCGAGCGCGACCGTGTGACCCTCTACGGCACCGCCGCCACGCCGCCGCGCGGCCCGGTGACCCTGATCGGTGCCGGCACCGGATTGGGCGTCGCGCTGCTGACGGGTTCACCCGCACAGGGTTGGCACGTGGTCCCGACCGAAGGCGGCCACGCCAGCTTCGCACCCACCGACGCCGAGGAGCGCGAAATCCTCGCGTGGCTGGGCGTGCGCCATGGCCGCGTATCCAACGAGCGCGTGGTGAGCGGACACGGCCTGTCCAATATCGACGCGGCGTTGCGCGGCCTCGCGCCGGTGGCCGCACCCGCGCAGCAGCCCGGCTCGCGGCGTTCCAAGGAAGTGGTGGATGCCGCCTTGTCAGGCAACGACCCAGACGCCGAGCATGCGCTGCGTCGCTTCTGCCGCGTCTACGGCGCGGTCGCGGGTGACGCCGCATTGCTGCACGGCGCCAACACCGTGCTGATCGCCGGCGGCGTGGTGCTGCACTTCCTCGATTTTTTTCGGCGCAGCGATTTTCTCGAGGCTTTCTTCGCCAAGGGTCGCCACGCCGATTACATGCAACGCATGACCGTGCAAGTCATCACCCACCCCAACCCGGGATTGCTCGGCGCAGCGGCCGCCGCGCGCGCCGCGGCTGCAACTGCGTAAACAATTTGGCGACACCCGGCGCGCCCTGGCGCACCGCAACGTGATCCAGCGAGGCAACCGGCATGCACAGCAACGATCCGACCCGGCGCAGTCGTCGCCGCTTCCTGCAACTCTCCGCGATGGGCGCCGCCGCATTGCCGGCCCTTGCCAGCGGCATCGCCGCCGCGCAAACGCCCGATGCCGGCAGCGAACTGCCGCCATCGATCGCGGCGCTGAAGCCCGTTACCGGCAAGGCGGTACCGATCAGCGACGCCGAATATCGCGCGCGCCTCGCCAAGGCGCAGCGGCTGATGGCGCAGCACCAACTCGACGCGATCTTCGTCGGACCCGGCACGTCGCTCAAATACTTCGTCGACATCGACTGGTGGCCGAGCGAGCGCACCGCTGGCATGCTCCTCGCGCGCAGCGGCGATCCGGTCTACATCACGCCCACGTTCGAGCGCAGCCGGGCGCTGGAACAAATCCGTTTCGGCCACGACATCCGCACCTGGCAGGAGAACGAAAGTCCCTACCGGCTGATCGCGCAGGCACTGAAGGATCTGCACGCCGCCACCGGCTCGCTCGGCATCGAGGAACGCGTGCCGTTCTTCATGGCCGACGGCATCGGCAAGGCGGCGTCGAGTGCGCGCCTCGTCAGCGCCACGCCGATCACCGCCGGTTGCCGTTCGGTCAAGTCGCCCGCGGAACTTGCGCTGCTGCAGATCGCCAACGACGCCACGCTCGCGACCTACCACGCGGTGTGGCAGGCGCTCGAACCGGGCATGACGCAAATGGACGTCGGCGCCCTCGTGCAGGCGGCCTACGCCCGCCAGGGCGTGCCGGGCGACGCCAGCATCAACGTCGGGAAATACACCGCGCAACCGCACGGCTCGATCCAGCCGCAGCACATCGTGGAAGGCACCGTGGTGATGCTCGACGACGGCTGCAAGGTGCACGGTTACACCAGCGACATCACCCGCACCTTCGTGCTGGGCCGCGCCACCGACAAGATGCAACGGGTGTTCGCGATCATCCAGCGCGCGCAGATCGCGGCACGCGAAGCGGCCCGCACCGGCGGCGTGATGCAGGACATCGACGCCGCCGCGCGCAAGGTCATCGTCGACGCCGGTTACGGACCCGGCTACAAGTATTTCAGCCACCGCCTCGGCCACGGCATCGGCATGGACATGCACGAGTGGTACTACGCGGTCGGCGGTGACGAACACCGCATCGTGGACAACATGACGATGAGCGACGAGCCCGGCATCTACATCCCCGGCGAGTTCGGCGTGCGCCTGGAAGACTGCATGCACACCACGTCCGAGGGCGGCCGCTGGTTCACGCCGCAGAGCCCTTCGATCGAGCATCCGTTCGGTTGATCACGCCGCAGATCAACGGGCGCGCCCACACAGGCTCCGCCGACCCGATTGCAATGGCACAATCACCCCGGCTTCCGGTTGAGGGGAATGCCGGATTGCAGGGCATTCCCGAAGCCTTCGAATCGAGCACGTCTCCCGAGTTGCACAGCGCGCGCAACACCGCACCGCCCCCCGCAGTCATCGAGGAGCAGTACCCTTGCATCGAGGCATCTTTCTGGCATTGCTCGCGCCGGGATTCTTTTCCACGACCGTCGCCGCGCAAACCACGATATTCAAGTGCACGGTCCACGGCCAAACCGTGTACACGGATCGTCCGTGCGCACCTTCCCCCCGCACGCAGGCCACGGCATCGGATGGCGTTTACGATTCACGCGGTTCCGATCTTCGGGAGATCGACCTCGGCACGCTCGGCGGCCAGCATCTCACTGCCAAGGTGCCCGGCGGGTGGCACGCCGATCCGCCGCAGCAAACTGGGAACGCCGCAACAACCATCAGGCTTGTGCAGGGCAGCCGGCCTGACGCGATCCTCCTCGTCACGGTGATGCAACCGCCGCCCGGGTCGTCGTTTGATGCCAGCAATCCCAAGGCGATCCGCGAGATCGTCGAACACTCGGCAGCCAAGGCGGAAGCGACCTCCACCGAGGCCCACCTGCAAGTGAAGGCGTTCAACGCCGGCGCCGTCCGCGGCGCGTATTTTTCCGCGGTCGACAAGGCCCCGGAACCGGGTGGATTCAAGTTCATGAGCGAAGGCGTGGCCTCGCTCGGCAAACTGGTCGTCCAGTCCACGGTCCTCAGCAACCAGGATCCTGCCGGCTACAGGCAGAAGATGTTCCTCGTCGCCGGTTCATTACACGCGTCGCCGGAACACGCTGCAACGCAGGACGACGAGAATTGCGGCGTACTGACTGGCTTTGCAGGCAAGGCGATGGACGCGCGCCAGGGCGGAATGCAGGAAGCCACACTCATGCGGCTTGAAGATCAGGTATGCGAGAGCAAGACCGGCGACGACGGCGAGAATTGCCGAGCCGCGACCACTGCGATGAAGGCCATCGTCCGGGCTGCCTACCAGGAACCACTTCAATCATCCGATGCAGACAAGCAGCGTGCGACGACAGCGTTCCAGGACAAGATCTCCCGGCTGTGTGTTCATCCGACCAGCAGTCCATGAGCGCGCGCGGTCACCGGCAAGCCGGTGCAAGCCATCGAAACCGGGACACCGGAGCATGACCGCTGGATCGAGATCGCGGGCCCATCAAAATCATCGACCGCGAAACGACCACGTCCTGGAATCCCGCCGGCGACTCCGACGCGAGTTGACTACTGGGCTCTTCAAGCTTGATGCTACGGCTGCACGTGCCCCAAAGTAGACCAATCAACGTTCAGGACCTCAGCGGAAATGCTGATGAAGCGGTTGTTGTGTTGGCCAATTCGCTGGTTGCGAACGATAAGCGCATTGCCGCCCACGGACAAAACCTTGGCCTTCAGAGACGGCAACGCGTCCGTGACCGTCGGCTCGCGGAAGCCAGGGTGATAGTAGTCGAAGTCGATGATGCCGCGGTCTTTGAACTTGGCGTGCGGGTAGTCGTAAAGGACGCGGACACCGCCGCTAGATGGTGACTGCGGGTTCGGCGTGTACTGCATGGTGGAACACGCCGCGAGTGACAGCAAGACCAGAGCAAGCGCAATTCGCCGTATCACGGAATTCCCCTTTGCAATCCTAGCGCCAAGTCTGTTTGAACATGCAAGACAACTTGGCCGCATGGATAGACCGCGACAACGAGCAGTGTCGGCAAGGATGTTGATACATCAAGTACTTGTGCAGATCG
>DASSNC010000013.1:0-71806 GCA_035688305.1 Rhodanobacteraceae bacterium | reverse complement strand
CATTGCAGGAATGGCTCAATCGGGGCGTTGTCGCACACATCAACGATGCAGGTTGACCGGATCAACGTCGTGCGCGTTGGCGGCACGGCCACTCAAGGCTCCGCTGCCTTGCCCCGTGCCATGCATCGCGACGAAACCTGTTGTCTCAGGAATCTTCGCGCAAGCTGGCGAGCGCGGCGCGCGTGAGGGCAAGCGCGGCGTCACGCGATGTGGTGTCGGAGAACGTGGCGCTTTCCGCGAGGGTTGCCTGCTCGTGGGTGAAGCCGAAGCGTGTGGCATCCAGCACCACCAGTGCCGTATCGGTGGTGTCGGCCGCGAGCACGCGCGATGCCTGTCCTGCACTGCGTGGATCGGTGAAGGCGCGTGACAGCAGCAGCTCCTCGCCATCGGGACCGACCAGCCGGAAACGGAATCCGGAATCGTCGCGGAACGACACGACGCGGGCGCGCTTGTCGGCCTTTTTCCCGGACTTGCCTTTGCGCACGGGCGCAGCCAGCGTGCCGAGGCCGATGGCGCGCCGCATGATCTCGATGCGCGGCATCGCGATGGCGCGCGCTTTCTTCGCGCCTTCGTGCAGGGCGTCCTCGATGTCGCCGGGTCGCGCCATCAGGGCGTCGTAGCGTTCGCGCTGCGGGGCGAGTTCCGCATCGATGCGTTCGAACAGTTGCTTCTTCGCCTCGCCCCAGCCCATGCCATCCTGCAGTGCGGTGCGGAATCCGGCGGATTCCCCGTCGCCGGCGAAGGCACGATAAATCGCGAACAGGCTGGATGAATCCGGGTCCTTCGCTTCGCCGGGTGTGCGTGAATCGGTGACGATCTTCGCGATGGCATCGCGCGTGGCCTTGGCGCCGCCTTCGAACAGCGGGATGGTGTTGTCGTAACTCTTGGACATCTTGCGGCCGTCGAGGCCGGGCAGGGTGGCGACGGATTCCTCGATCGCCGGTTCGGGCAGCACGAACGGATCGTCCTTGCCGCCGGCAGCGCGCCACACCTTGCCGTAGATGTGGTTGAAGCGCTGGCCGACGTCGCGCGCCATTTCGATGTGTTGCACCTGGTCGCGTCCGACCGGCACCTTGTTCGCGTTGAACAGCAGGATGTCGGCGGACATCAGCACCGGATACATGTACAGGCCGGCCGTAATGGCGGCGTCCGGGTCTTCACCCTTGCTGGTGTTCGCATCGACCGCGGCCTTGTACGCATGCGCGCGGTTGAGCAGGCCTTTCGCAGTCACGCAGGTGAGGATCCATGTCAGCTCGGGAATCTCGGGGATATCCGATTGCTGGTACATCGTCACACGCGCGGGATCGAGTCCGCAGGCCAGCCAGGTTGCCGCAATTTCCAGCCGCGAGCGCGCGATCCGCGCCGGGTCGTCGCACTTGATCAGGGCGTGGTAATCGGCGAGGAAAAAGAAGCTGTCGGTATCGGCTTTGCGGCTGGCCGCGATCGCCGGCCGGATGGCGCCGACGTAGTTGCCGAGGTGTGGCGTGCCGGAGGTGGTGATGCCGGTAAGAATGCGCTGGGTCATGGCTTAGGTTGCTTGCTGCAAGCCGGCAAGTGTAGGTCAACCGCGCGTGCCTGTCCCGCGCCGGCGCGACGCTTCAGTGCGTCCACTTGCGGTGCGCGTGGATCGACATCACCACGCCGAAACCAACCAGCAGGGTGATCGCCGAGGTGCCGCCGTAGCTGACCAGCGGCAACGGCACGCCGACCACGGGCAGCAGGCCGGTGATCATGCCGCCGTTCACGATCACGTACACCGAGAAGGCCAGCGCCAGCGCGCCCGCCACCAGCCGCGAGTAAGTGTCGCGCGCGTTGCTGGCGATCCACATGCAACGCCCAATGATGAAGACGTACACGACCAACAGCACCAGCACGCCGAGCAATCCGAATTCCTCGCCGAGCACGGCGAAGATGAAATCGGTGGTGTGTTCGGGCAGGAATTCCAGCTTCGACTGCGTGCCCTGGTTGAAGCCCTTGCCGAGCACGCCACCGGAACCGACGGCGATCATCGACTGGATGATGTGCCAGCCGCTGCCGAGCGGGTCGCTCTCCGGGTGCATGAAAGTCAGCACGCGCTGGCGCTGGTAGTCGTGCAGGAAGTGCCAGACCACCGGCGCGGATGCGGCCAGCCCGGCGGTCAGCGCGCCGATCTTCCACCACGGCAGGCCGGCGAGGAACAACACGAACACACCGGAGGCCGCGACCAGGATCGCGGTGCCGAGATCGGGCTGCTTCACGATCAACAGGGTTGGCGCCGCAATCAGCAGCGCGATGGCGGCGATGTCGCGCCAGCGTGGCGGCAACTGGCGCGGATGCAGGTACCACGCCACCATCATCGGCATCGCCAGCTTCATCAATTCGGACGGCTGGAAGCGGATCACGCCGATGTCCAGCCAGCGGTTGGCGCCCGCGCCTTCGCCCAGCACCTTGACGGTCACCAGCAACAGCACGCCGAACACGTAGAACCAGGGTGTCCACGCGCGCAGCAGGCTGGGCGGGATGCGCGAGACCACGACCAGCAACGTGGCCCCGATTCCGAAGCGCACTGCTTGTCCGACCACGGTGCCGGTGTCGAGGCCGCTGGCGCTGTACAGCACGGTGAGCCCGATCAGGGCGAGCACCGTCAGCGCAATCAGCAGCGGCACGTCGAGCCGCTGGCGCGACAGGATGCGTCGTCCGATCCGCAGCGCGCGCCCTTTGAAACTGGCAGCGACGGTATTCATGGCGTGGTCGTCACCGCAGGCTTGGCGGATGCCGGGGCAGCCGCCGTGACGGGGATTGGCGGGCGCTCAGATGGTGGCGTGTCGGCCAGCCACTGGTCGAGCATCTTGCGCGCGATCGGCGCCGCGGCGCTGCCGCCCCACGCGCCCTCTTCCAGCACCACCGCGACCGCGATCTGCGGGTGCTCGGCGGGGGCGTAGGCGATGAACCACGCGCGGTGCCGCTTGGCGAGGTATTCGGTGTTCTTGTTGGTGTTGTAGGCGTCGCTGGTGCGTGAATAGCGTTCCGCGGTGCCGGTCTTGCCGGCGATCTGATAGGGGAAACCTTTGCCGATACCGGCAGCGTAGGCAGTGCCCTGCGGGTCGTACACGACGCCGAGCATGCCCTGGCGCACCGCTGCCAGATCTGCCGGATCGCGGGTGATCTGCACCGGCGCTGGTTGCGGAAACGGCGATTCCGGTGCGCCCAGCCCCGCGCTGGTCGCGGCGAGCAGGTGCGGGACGTGCGCCAAGCCGTCGTCGGCCATGGTTGCGAGCGCGTGCGCCAGTTGCAGCGGTGTCACCATCCAGAAGCCCTGGCCGATGCCGGTGATCACGGTTTCACCCGGATACCACGGCGCGTTGAAGGTCTTGCGTTTCCAATCCGGCGAGGGCAGCACGCCGCCGGTTTCGCCGGGCAGGTCGATGCCGGTCGGACTGCCGAACCCGAATTTGGCCATCCATGTGTCCAGCCGCCCGATGCCCATTTGCAGCGCCAGCGAATAGAAATAGGTGTTCACCGATTGCGTGATCGCCTGCACCAGATCGACCCGGCCAGCACCATAGCGGGTGTCGTCGCGGTAGCCGCGCGAGGAGCCCGGGATGTAGAACACGCCGGTTGAAAGTACGGTGTCGCCGGGTTTGCGCAAACCCAGCTCGAGGCCGCCGAGGCCAAGGAAGGGCTTGACCGTGGAACCGGGCGGATAGCCGCCGCGCATCGCGCGGTTGAGCAGCGGTTTTTCGGGATCGTCCAGCAGCGCCGAGTAATCGGCCTGGCTGATGCCGCTGACGAACAGGTTGGGATCGAAACTTGGCACCGTCACCATCGCCAGCACATCGCCGTTGCGCGGGTCGATCGCCACCGCCGCACCCGTCTGGCCGGCGAACGCGGCGATCGTGGCCTTCTGCAGGCGCTCGTCGATCGTCAGGTACAAGTTCTTGCCGGGCTTGGCTGGCACCCGTTGCAGCACGCGCAACGGGCGTTGGTCGGCATTCACTTCCACCAGTTCGTAGCCGGGCGTGCCGTGCAGCAGGTTCTCGTACTGCTGTTCCAGACCAGTCTTGCCGATGTGGGTGGTGCCTGCGTAGCGGTCCGGATCGAGTTTCGCCTGCTCTTTCTCGTCGATGCGGCCCACGTAGCCGACGACATGCGCAAACTCAGCGCCGTACGGATAGTTGCGGGTGAGATAGGTATCGATGCTGACCCCGGGAAATCGCCACTGGTTGACGGCGAAGCGGTCGCGTTCGGTTTCGGTGAGATGGAATCGCAACGGCACCTGGTCGAAGTGGCGGTGCTGCCGGAGGCTTTGCTTGAAGCGCTGGATGTCATCCGGCGACAGCGGTACCACCTCGGAGAGCCGTCGCAGCATCGCGTCCATGTGCTTGACCTGGTCCGGCACCACGTCGAGCCGGAACGCGGGCACGTTGTCGGCCAGCAAGCGGCCTTCGCGGTCGTAGATCAAGCCGCGTGGCGGCGGCAAGTGGTTGAGCCTGACCCGGTTGGCCTTGGCGCGCACCGAATATTCGCTGTGCTCGAACACCTGCAGGTACACGAAGCGGCCAGCCACCACCAGCACCAGCGCGAACATGATCGCGAAGCCCGCCAGCGCGCGGCGGACGAAGCGGGCGCGCTTGGCGTGTTCGTCCGGCAGCATGCTGTTCATGCAAAGGGCCTCTTGGCGCCATGCCAAGCGGATCGCGTTGCCGCCGCAGCGGTTGCCAGACGAGGCGCGCGCCGCAGCGCCAGAGTGGATCTCTGGTCAAGGCGCGCACCGATGGATGGCGGCGGCTGCGGAGCAACCCTTCGGGCCGGGTCCCTTTGCCCGCGTGGCTGCGTCATCGTTCGTCTATGTATCGACATACATCTTCCTCGCTCTTCCTTGCCCTACGGGCAAAGGGCCGACGGCGCGGCCACTTGCCATGGCGTCAAGAGGCCCGGGTTCCCTTGCCGCGCAGGCGCGTGTTGACGTCATCCAGCAACAGGAACACGAAGGGCCAGATGATGGCGCCCACCGCGGGCGCCAGCCATGACAGCGCCGGCAGCGGCGAGTCTCCCGCAAAGGCCCGGATCAGCGCCTGCAGGACGTGGTTGTTGAGCAGCAGCAGCCACACCGCCGAAGCCTGCTGCCACATCGGGAAGAACCGGATGCGCGAGCGGTAGCGCAGCACGATGAAGGTCAGCACTGCCAGCCGCAGGGCCTGGTCGCCGAGCAGGGCGCCGTTCAAGAGGTCGGCGGCGATGCCGATGAGGAAGGCCAGGCCGATCGTCACGCGGTCGGTGGATTCCAGCGACCAGTAGATGAGCACCAGCGCCGGCCAGTACGGCTTCAGCGGCAGGATCAGCGCGGGCAGTGGCATCAGCGTCAACAGCAAGGCCAGCACGAGGCTTACCCCGAAGGCCCAGCCTTGCGCGCGGATGCGGTTCATGGCGTCGTTCCGGCAGACTTGCCGTGCGCGGGTTTCGCCTTGGCCGCGGCCGGCGCCAGCGCATCCGGTGGTCCTACCTGCGGAGCCGGCGCGGGCGGGCCGACCGGCTCGGGCAGATCGTGCAGGAGCAAGACTTCGCCGCTGCGATCGAGCTGCGCCGCCGGTTTCACCAGCGCCTGCTGGAACAATCCCGAGGGTCCGTGTTCGATCGCGGTGACCGTGCCGACCGGAAAGCCGGCCGGGAAGCGCCCGCCGAGCCCCGAGGTCACCAGCTTGTCACCCGGCTTCACATCCGCCGACAACGGCAGGTTGGGCACCAGCAACTGCGAGGCATTGCCGGTGCCGTGGGCGATGCCGCGCAGGCCGGTGCGATCGATCATCACCGGTACCGCGTGCGCAGGATCGACGATGAGCATCGCGACCGAGGCATGCGGCATGGTTTCGATGATCTGGCCCATCACGCCGTGTGCGTCGATCACCACCTGGCCGACGCGCACGCCTTCATCGGCGCCGACGTCGAGCATCACGCGGTCGTGGTTGGGATCGAGCTGGACGTTGATCAAATGCGCGAGTTGCGCGTGCATGTCGAGCCGGTGCTGCGTGTCCAGCAACTGTTTCAGGCGGGTGTTCTGCCGGGCGATGGCCTGCATCCGGTTGAGGCGGGCTTCGGACAGCAGCAGTGCTTCGCGCAGGGCCCGGTTGTCATCAAGCAATTGCGTGTGCGAGGTGAGCGCGGTATCGGCATCGTGGATCCAGCCGGCCGGCGCCGCCGCCAGCTTGTAGATCGGGACGATCACGGCAGCGGTCGCGTAGCGCACTTGCTGCAACCAGCCGTTGCGGTGGTCCAGCACCATCAACACTGCGGCCAGCGCAAGGTAGACGATCAGGCGCAGGGTGCCCGCGGTGGCGTCCGCGAAGATCGGGGTGGATTCCTTTTGCGGAAGCGCCATGGCAAAGCGGGCAGGGCAAAGCTAAGGGTTAGAGCCTAACAAACACGAGTGCGACCATGTACGAGCTGGGTCTGCGCTGTGACGCAGCAAAGCTTTTGCACCACGCATTGGCACGGATGCGCACGGATGAAAAGCGGTGGCGGTGTTGGTCCGCCTTGCAATGAGATCGGTGACAGCTTCGTGGTGCCGTGGATTGCGTCGCTGCAGTCGGAAAACGCGCATGGTTTGCGGGTCGCGCGAGACCGATTCCGTGGCGATTCGTGCCAATCCGTGGTCGATGCTTTTGCATTGCCCGGCAGGCGACGAAGCTCATCACTCCGAGGCGAAAAAGTCGCTGCCATGCATGTCGATAAGCTCCAGCGCCCGTCCGCCACCGCGCGCGACGCAGGTGAGCGGATCCTCGGCGACTTGCACGTACAGGCCGGTTTCCTCGGAGATCAGCTTGTCGAGGTCGCGCAGCAGCGCGCCGCCACCGGTCAGCACGATGCCGCGTTCGTGTACGTCCGAGCACAGTTCAGGCGGCGTCTGTTCCAACGCCGACTTCACTGCCGCGACGATGCCGTGCAGCGGTTCACGCAGCGCTTCCAGCACGTCGTTGGAGTTGATGGTGAACATGCGCGGCACGCCCTCGGCAAGGTTGCGGCCGGAGACTTCGATCTCGCGTACTTCCGCCTGCTGATAGGCGCAGCCGATATCGATCTTGATGCGTTCGGCGGTGGGATCGCCGATCAGCGTACCGTTGCTCCGCCGCACGTAGTTGATGATGGCCTCGTCGAACTTGTCGCCGCCGATGCGTACCGATTGCGAGTAGACGATGCCGTTCAACGACATCACCGCGACCTCGGAAGTACCACCACCGATGTCCAGCACCATCGAGCCGCGCGCTTCGTGCACCGGGATACCGGCGCCGATCGCCGCGGCCATCGGTTCCTCGATCAGGAACACGTCACGCGCACCGGCGCCTTCGGCCGATTCCTTGATCGCGCGGCGTTCGACCTGGGTGGAGCCGCACGGCACGCACACCAGCACGCGCGGACTCGGACGCAGGAAGCGGGTCTTGTGCACCTGCCGGATGAAATGCTGCAGCATGGCCTCGGTCATGGTGAAGTCGGCGATCACGCCGTCCTTCATCGGCCGCACGGTGACGATGTTGCCGGGCGTGCGGCCGAGCATTAGCTTGGCGTCGTTGCCCACCGCCGCGACCGAGCGCGGGCCGCCGCGGCCGCGATCCTGACGGATGGCGACCACCGAGGGTTCGTTCAACACGATGCCCTGGTCGCGCACGTAGATCAGCGTGTTCGCGGTACCGAGGTCGATCGAGAGGTCGTTTGAAAAGATGCCGCGGAACAGTTTGAACATGCGCGCGCCGATGGTGCGGGCCTGGGCGACAGGCGACGGAGACAGAACGGGCCAGTCTAGTCATGTCGTTGGGGCGGTGCAAGGCCGGGAGTGTGGAAAAACGCGGGCTTGCGACGCATTTTGGCAAGGCCGGTCGAATGTTGCGGGCGCGGCCGCTACGATCGGCGTTGCATGTCCCGAAAACTAAGGATTCCGGATGCCCCGCGCACTGATCTGTGGCTCGATGGCCTACGACACCATCATGGTCTTCGAGGACCAGTTCAAGAACCACATCCTGCCGGACAAGGTGCACATGCTGAACGTGTCCTTCCTGGTGCCGCGGATGCGCCGCGAATTCGGCGGCTGCGCCGGCAACATCGCCTACAACCTCAAGCTGCTGGGTGGCGAGCCGCTGCCGATGGCGACGGTGGGGCAGGATTTTGCGCCGTACCGCGAATGGTTCACCGGCAAGGGGATTGCGCTCGACCACCTGCGCGAGGTGCCGGACGCGTTCACCGCGCAGGCCTTCATCACGACCGATCGCGACAACAACCAGATCACGGCCTTCCACCCCGGCGCGATGAGCTTCAGCCAGCAGAACCACATCGCCGACGCGCACGCCGTGGCGCTCGGCATCGTGGCGCCGGACGGGCGCGAGGGCATGCTGCAACACGCCCGCGAGTTCGCCGCGCGCGGCATTCCGTTCATCTTCGACCCCGGCCAGGCCATGCCGCTGTTCAATGGCGAGGAATTCCGCGCCTTCATCGAGGCCGCCGACTACGTCGCCGCCAACAGCTACGAAGCCAGCCTGCTGAGCGAGCGCACTGGCTGGTCGGAGGCCGACATCGCGGCCAGGGTGAAGGCCTATATCGTGACCCATGGCGGTGACGGGTCGGTGATCCACGCGGATGGCAAGGCTTACGAGATTCCGGTGGCGAAGCCGAAAGCGGTGGTTGATCCGACCGGCTGCGGCGACGCCTACCGCGCGGGCCTCATCCACGGGATCCTGAGCGGCTGCGACTGGCCAACGACAGGCCGCATCGCGTCGCTGGCCGGGGCACTGAAGATCGCCAAGCCGGGTACCCAGAACCATGCGTTCACGCTTCCGGAGTTCCACGACGAGTTCAAGGCGCAATTCGGCCACGCGCTGGATTGACGCGCGCGGCGGCGTTTCCTGAACCGCAGCATCGGCGCAACCTGAATGTTCGCCGAGCGGTGGAGTGACGGTGCAGCCGGTTGCGCGCAAGAATGCATCCTTGCAATCCAATCAGTCGAGGAGGACCCCATGCAACTCGCACGCAATCTTGCCCTCGCCGCCTTGCTCGCCGGCGCGCCCTTGCTGTATGCCGCCAGCGCGCAGGCCGCACCCGGAGAAATCACCTGCAGGATGCAATTCAGCCTGCATGGTTGGTCGGTCTTCTACAAGACCTCTTCGGGCAGCGGCAACGTCACCTGCAGCAACGGCCAGAGCATGCACGTGAACCTGCGCAGCAAGGGCGGCGGGCTGACCTTCGGCAAGTCCAGCATCAGCGGCATCGGCAAATTCACCGGGATCTTCGACATCAAGGAAATCCTTGGCACCTATGTCACTGGCGGCGCACACGCGGGCGCGGTGAAATCCGCGCGCGGCACGGTGATGACCAAGGGCAATGTGGCCCTGGCCATGAGCGGCAAGGGCCAGGGTTGGGATCTGGGCGTGGATTTCGGCAAGTTCACGATCAGTCGCTAGTCGTGCGGGCGTCCCGCGCTGCGTGGCGGTGGTCCGCTGCATGCGAAGCCGGGGCGTCGTCGGTGGCTTGATTTTCCACGGCAGCGCCGATCGGCAATGGGAGCCCTGCGGCGCCGAGCGTGTGCGTTTTCCTCACAAACTGGCATGTAGGCTCTGGTGAATGTGTGCACGGGTGAGCCACGCGATCGCTGGTGTGCCTTGGCGTGGCATGGCTCAACGATCGAATGGATGATGCGTCTTCGAGGGTAAAGGGATGGAACGCACGGGCTGGTTGTCGTCGGCCGGATACACCTTCGGCGAAGAGGTCGCCAACAACGTGGTGCAGGGCTTCGGCGTCCTGCTCAGCATCGTCGGCCTGGCCACGCTGGTGGCGTTCGCCGCGGCAGACGGCGGTGCCTTGGACGTGACGGCTTGCGCGGTATTCGGCGCCGCGCTGGTGTTGCTGTATTCGATCTCGACCGTGTACCACGCGCTGCCGGTGCATGTCGCGCCGCGCTTGCTGGCGCGGCTGGATCACATCGCGATTTACCTCCTGATTGCCGGTACCTACACCCCGTTTGCACTGTTGGCCCTGGGCGGCGCCCGCGGCTGGTGGTTGTTCGGCGCAATCTGGACGCTCGCCGGAATCGGCACCGTCTTGCAGTTCACGCGCCTGCGCGGGAACCGCCCGCTGGAAATCGCGCTGTACCTCACGATGGGCTGGCTCGGCATGCTGACCTTCGGGACGCTGTTCGAGCGCCTGCACGCGGGCGGCACCGCGCTGCTGCTTGCGGGTGGTGTGGCCTACACCCTGGGCGTGCCCTTCCACCTGTTGCGCAAGTTGCGCTATCACAACGCGTTGTGGCACGCGTTGGTGCTTACCGGCAGCACGCTGCATTTCTTTGCGGTGCTGCTGTACGTCCTGCCGGGACACGCCTGATCCGGGACGGCGGCTGCGGCCGCCGACGCGATCGGCGGACAGTCAGGTTTTGCGCAGTTACGGTGCCGCGAAATCGGCTCGATAGGCCGGTTTCAGGAACGCCGCGAATACGCTTGCAGGCACATCGACGGTCTGGGTGCCGTCGCTGTAAGGCGCGACCTGGTAGGGCGGAAACACGAGGGTCAGGCCCGGGCTTGGCGCGTCGTTGGCGGCGCCCGCGCGCACCACGAACAGCGCGAAGTTGACGTTGGTCGGCTGGGTGCCGTAATCCAGCATCTGCTGCATGTTGGTCATCCATTCCCGGCTCGCCGTGGGTGACGCTTCACCGGGCTCGGGCGCGTTGGCCAGCAGCCGTTTCGCCAGCGCCGCGCGCGCGAAGTCCGCGAGCGCCTTGCGCGCGCGATCGGGTTGCGCGAACAGATCATCCAGCGTGATCACGCTGTTGGCCTTGTGATCGAACACGAAGCTGCCCTCGACCGGCGCCGGATGCGCGCCGCCGGTGTCCACCTCGCCGGTCTCGCGCACGCTGGTGAAGGCGGCAGTGCGCGCGGCAACCGTGAACGCGAGATGCAATGCAAATTGCTGACGGGGCGAAGCTGAACCCTCATCGGGATCCGGCAAGGCTTGCAGGAACTGGCGCTTGGCGGCGTCGGCCGTGGTGCGCAGTGCGCCCGCCAGCGGTTTCGCCGTGTCGGGCAGGTTCGGCATGCTGATCGCGATCTTGTACTGCGTCGTCTCGGTATGGTCGCCGGGCAGGCCCACGCTGTCGGCTGATGCCGGCTGAGCGGCGATCACGGGTGCGCTGCTGGAATCCCCGGCCGCCGCGGCGTACCCGGCTGATGCCGGCGGCGGGTTGCCGGACGGCTGCTGGCATGCGGCGAGGGCAAGCGTGGCCAAAGCCACGGTCGGGCACTTCAGCAGTGACAGGCGCATGGCGGTGCTCGCCGGAACGGGATTGCGAGTGTACGCAGCCTCACGTTAAGCAATTGCTGCGGTCGCAACTATCATGTGCGCATGGACCGGCATGCCGCAAACCCATGGCGCCTGTGCGTGGCGCCGATGATGGATTGGACCGACCGGCATTGCCGGCATTTCCACCGCCTGCTCAGTCCGCACGCCCGCCTGTACACCGAGATGGTGACCTCGGCGGCGTTGGTGCGGGGCGATCGCCTGCACCTGCTCGCGCACGATCCCGTCGAGCACCCGGTGGCGCTGCAACTGGGCGGCGCCGATCCGGTCGAGCTTGCGCAGGCCGCACGCTACGGCGCCGACGCCGGCTACGACGAGATCAATCTCAATGTGGGGTGTCCATCCGATCGCGTGCAGTCCGGGCGCTTCGGCGCGTGCCTGATGCGCGAGCCGGAACTGGTGGCCGATTGCGTGCGCGCGATGCGCGCAGCGGTGACCGTGCCGGTGACGGTGAAATGCCGCATCGGCGTGGATGACCAGGACGACGATGCCGACCTGTTCGCGTTCGCCGCGCGGATGGTCGACGCCGGGGTGCGCGTGTTGATCGTGCATGCGCGCAAGGCCTGGTTGCAGGGCTTGTCGCCGAAGCAGAACCGCGAAGTCCCGCCGCTCAACTATCAGCGCGTGTATCGCCTCAAGCACGAATTTCCGGACCTCGCCGTGATCGTCAATGGCGGCATCGACGGACTGCCCGCTGTGCGCGAACACCTTGGCCATGTCGATGGCGTGATGCTGGGACGGCTTGCCTACCACGACCCCTACGCGCTGGCGTGCATCGACGCGGCGCTGCACGGACATGAACCGCCTGCGCGGGTTGCGGTGTTGCGCCAGTTGCGTCCGTACGTCGAGGCCCAGTTGGGCAAGGGCGTGCGCCTGGCGGCGATCACCCGCCATCTGCTGGGCCTGTTCCATGGCGAGCCGGGCGGCAAGGCGTTTCGCCGTGTGTTGTCTGAAGGGGCGCATGTCGCGGACGCGGATTGGGCAACCATCGAAGCGGCCCTGCTGGCGGTCACCGGCAGTGTCCCGCGGCAGGCGGCGTGACCCCTCCGGAGCGGGTTCGTGCCATGGCGGGCGCCACGTGTTCAGCACGAATTCAATGGCTCACGGCATCATCTAACCCGATGTCGCAGCAATACGGGCCTTCGTGGTCATGAAATATCCGTTGATTTCGGCTGCCGCGGCGAGTGCCTTGTGCTTGTGCACCATGGCTGCGTTCGCGCGCCCACCGGAGCACTCGATCCCGCCGCCGCAACCACCACCGCCGGCGGCAGCGCCAGCTCCGCATCATCTGAGCCTGGAGCAGGCGGTAAGGCAGGTGCAGCACCAGACCCACGGCCACATCCTGGCCGCCGATTCGGTGGCGCGCGGCCACAACAAGGTTTATCGCATCAAGGTGTTGACGCCGAAGGGCGCGGTCAAGGTGATGCAGTTACACTCGAACCCGCGGCCCAAGTCGAGCGCGGGTCCCCATGATTCCGGGCAAGGAGGGCACTGATGCGCATCCTGTTGGTGGAAGACGAAGCGCCCTTGCGCGAAACGCTCGCGGCGCGCCTGAAGCGTGACGGGTTCGCGGTGGATGCCGCGGCCGACGGCGAAGAAGGCTTGTACCTCGGGCGCGAAGTGCCGTTCGATCTTGCGATCGTCGATCTCGGCTTGCCCAAGCTCTCGGGCATGGAGCTGGTCGAAATCCTGCGCAAGGAAGGCCACAGTTTTCCAATCCTGATCCTCACCGCGCGCGCGTCGTGGCAGGACAAGGTGCAGGGCCTGAAGTTCGGCGCCGACGATTACCTGGTCAAGCCGTTCCACGTCGAGGAGTTGCTGGCGCGCATCAACGCGCTGGTGCGGCGTGCCTCCGGCTGGGCCAAGCCGGTGCTGGCGTGCGGCCCGATCCGGCTGGATACCACCGCGCAAAGTGTCACTGTCGATGGCAAGTCGGCCGACCTCACCAGCTACGAATACAAGGTGCTCGAATACCTGATGCTGCATGCCGGCGAATTGGTGTCCAAGGCCGATCTCACCGAGCACATCTACCAGCAGGACTTCGACCGTGATTCGAACGTGCTGGAAGTGTTCATCGGCCGCTTGCGCCGCAAACTCGATCCCGAAGGCGTGCTGAAGCCGATCGAAACCGTGCGTGGCCGCGGTTACCGCTTCGCGATTCCGCGCGACGAGACGGTGACGGAGTAGACGGCATCCCCGGGGTTTGTCTGGTGTGGCCGCGTGCGACAATGATGACGGCGGTCATTCTTGCCGTAGTGGTCATCCGAGGGATGTAGCGGGATGCAATCCGAGGGCACCGACGCCCGCAAGCCGCTGTCGCTTGCCGCGCGCTCGACCATTGCCACCTTGCTGGTGCTGATCGGCTTCCTCGGTCTCACCGGCTTTGCGCTGGACCGCGCCTACGCACAGGCGGCGCTGGCCGGATTGCGCGGGCGCTTGCAAAGCTACGTTTACGCATACCTTGCCGGGGTGGACGTCAGCAATCGTTCCGATCGCGTGATTCCGCCGGACATGCCGCCGCCGAACCCGGATTTCGCGCGCCCCGGTTCCGGCCTTTACGTCGTCATCGTCGGCCAGGACGGTTTCCATTGGGAAGCGGCGTCGTCGCTCGGCCGCGAGTTGCCGTTCAAGGACTTGTTGCCGGCCGGTACCGTCCGGTTCGGGCCGGTCAACACCGCAGCGGGGCCGATGTACGTGCTGAGCCAGGGCGTGGAATGGATCCTGGAAAACGGCAAGAGCTATCCATTGACGGTGTACGTTGCCGAAAACGAGGCCGTGTACCAGGCGGGCCTGGTCGCCTACCGGCACACCCTGTTTGGCTGGCTCGGGGCATTGGGGCTGGCCCTGTTCGTGCTGCAGCAAATCCTGTTGCGCTGGAGCCTTGCTCCGCTTGGACGCGTGGCCGCAGACCTGCGCAAGATCGAGCGTGGCCGCGCAGAGCGCCTGAGCGGCCCTTACCCGCGCGAGGTCGCCGCGCTGGCGTATGGGCTGAATCGTTTCATCGAGAGCGAGCGCGAACACCTGACGCGCTACCGCAACACGTTGGATGACCTTGCGCACAGCCTGAAGACGCCGCTCGCCGTGGCACGCTCACGCCTGGAATCGGGCGACGATGACAACGACGTGCGCAACGACCTGCTGGCGCAGGTGCAGCACATGGACCAGATCGTCGCCTACCAGTTGGCGCGCGCCAAATCGTCCGGACATTCGACGTTCGCCGCACCGGTTCCGGTGCAAGCCCACGCCGAGGCGGTCGTGCGCAGCCTCGAACGCGTGTATGCGGCCAAGAACATCCTGTGCGAATTCGACATCGACGAGGGCGCGTGCTTCCACGGCGACGAAGGCGACTTGCTGGAGCTGTTCGGCAACCTGCTCGAAAACGCCTTCAAGTGGGCGGACCACCGGGTGTTGCTGAGCGTCAAGCAACTGGCGCCGACCAGTCCGCGCGTGTGGCGGATGGGTCTGGACCTGCGTGTGGAAGACGATGGCCCCGGCATTCCGCCCGATCAAATCGACCGGGTGCTGCAGCGCGGGGTGCGTGGCGACGAACGGGTGCAGGGCCACGGCATCGGCCTGGCCATCGTCGAGGACATCGTGCGCGGCTATCGCGGTACGCTGCAGGTCAACCGCTCCGCCGAGCTTGGCGGCGCGTGCTTCCACGCGAGCTTTCCCGAAGCGTGAACGCGAAGTGCCGCGCTGCGCAAGTTCGGGTTACTGGATCGAGCCCGGCAACAGCGATTGCCAGGTTGCCTGCGTGGGCAGCGGTTCGGGCGTGGCCAATGGAGGCGACCGGTGTGGTTTGGACTTGACGGTGGCCGCGTTGCGGGTCGACCGGTTCGCGGACGCCGTTGGCGCTGCCGTACGCGCGTGCGCGGTGCTGTCGATTGCGGACACACTGGCGTCGTCGGCATTGGCAGCGAGCACGTCGCCATGCGGCTGCGAGCCGTCGGCGGCGGCGCGTGCTTGCACACCCGGAAGCTGCGGTAGGCTGGCGTTGGCGGCGAGCAGGGGCTGGTTCGGGCCATAATCGAAAGCCGCCGCGGCCAACGGCGTGGCACCCAGCAAAATCACCGTCAGCCACAATGACAGGTGTTTCATGACAGCCCCCGGACCCAGTGCATGTCGAATTCCCATCTTGACACATCCCAATTGCCGGTTCCAGCAGTTGGCCATCCAGACGAGACCGGCGTCCCGCCGCTGCTGAGGCTGCTGGCGCCCGGTGCCCCGGTGGGCGGGCCGGAACTGGCGCGGCGGCTGCGGGTGTCGCGTACTGCCGTGTGGAAACAGGTCGGGGTCTTGCGTGAGGCGGGCCTCGAAATCCAGACCGGTGCGGACGGGTACCGGCTCTCGCATCCGCTGCAGTTGCTGGATGTCGAGGCTGTGCGGGCGCGGCTGCCGGCAGCGTTGCGCCGTCGCCTCGGCACGCTGGAAAACCACTGGCAGCTGGATTCGACGTCCAGCGAAATTGCCCGCCGGGCCGCCACCTTGCGCGACCGCTCCTTCGTGTTCGCGGATTGGCAGCGCGCGGGGCGCGGGCGGCGCGGCCGTGAATGGCTGTCGCCGCCGGCGACCAACCTGCAGTTCTCGTGCCTGAAGCGCTTCGCAGGTGGTTACGCGGCGCTGTCGGGCCTGTCGCTGGTCGCCGGGATTGCCGCGGCCACGGCACTGGAGGATTGCGGCGCGGCCGGCGTGGCGCTCAAGTGGCCGAACGACTTGATGCATGCCGACGCCAAGCTGGGCGGCATCCTGGTGGAACTCGGCGGCGAATTCATGGGGCCATGCCACGCGATCATCGGCGTCGGCATCAACCTGCGCGTACCCGGCATGGTGCGCAAGGCGCTGGGGCGTCCGTGCACGGATCTCGAATCCATCTGCGGCGCCCGCGCGCCCGCACGCAACGATCTGGCCGCGGCGCTGGTCGAGCGCCTCGTCGAGGCGCTGGACAAGTTTGATGCCGAGGGCTTCCCCGCGTTCGCGCAAGCGTGGTCGCGGCTGGATGCGCTGTCCGGGCGCAAGCTGCGCGTGGACGGCGCGCACGGCGTGTTCGAAGGCGTGGCGGCGGGTGTCGATGCGCGCGGGGCCTTGCTGGTGGAAACCGCCAACGGCATGCGCGGCGTGGATTCTGCCGAAGTCTCGGTGCGGCCGACATGACAGCAATGACGGGCCAGGCTTTGTGGTTGTTCGATCTCGGCAACACCCGCCTCAAGGGGCGCTGGTCGCACGCCCGGCAAACGGGTTTGCCGGTCGGGATGGATTGGGATTCACCCGAGCTGGCGCACGAGCTTGAAAGTACGCTTGCCGGTTGGCCCGAACCCGAGCGCGTGTTGGTGGCATCGGTGGCATCCGGGCAGCGCGCGGCATATTTGCGTGACGCGCTGCGTCGGTGGCCGGATGCACGCATCGAGTGGCTGTCGTCACCGCGGCGCGGATGTGGCATCACGAATGCGTACAGGGTTCCCGCGCGGCTGGGGATCGATCGCTTCCTCGCGATGGCGGGGGCACGCGCCGCCAGCGGTGGTGCGCCGTTCGTGATCGTCGGTTGCGGCACGGCCCTGACGCTGGATGCCGTGGATGCCGAGGGTAATCAGCAACAAGGTTTGATCGCGCCGTCGCCGGACTTGATGATGCGTTCGTTGCGGGCAGGCACTGCGATCGCCGACACCAATCCGGACGCCTTCACGGGACCCGCCAATGAGGATCCGGACGATACCGGCCGCGCCATCCGTGGCGGTTGCCGGGATGCTGCCGTGGCGTTGATCGAATCGTTTCATGCGCGCCATCGGCGCTTGCTTGGCGCGCAACGGCTGTGGCTGCATGGTGGCGGCGCGCCGGCACTGCAGGCGGCCTTGGATGCGCAGGGCGCCGTGTCGGCGCGCTTGCTCGATGACGCCGTCTGGCGCGGACTGGAAGTGTGGGCATCATCGCCGTCGCCGGGTGCGGCGACACCCGCTTAGAATCGCACCATCGCCACGGTTGCCGTCCGATGTTCATTCGCCTCGTGTTCCTGTTGTTGTTTGCGTTGAACCTGGGTGCCGCAGCATGGCTGCTGTTCGGGCACCCACCGGCGCAGCCCTTGCCGCCGGTGACCGATCCCGGCGTGCCGGCCCTGCAACTGCTCACGGAACATCCGCACCCTGCAATACCGCCTGACGCGACGCCGGCGACGGGTTCCACATCGACGCGCGTATTGCGGGACGTCTGCCACACGCTCGGCCCGTTCACCACCGATGTCGACATGCGGGCCGCGATGCAATCCTTGTCGCCGCACGTGGCGCGCATCCAGTATCACCAGGAATCGGTGAGCCGCTCGCGCGGCTTCTGGGTCTACCTGCCAGCGGCGGCCAGCCGTGAAGCCGCGCTCAACGAGGCGCGCCAGCTCGAAGCCAAGGGCATCCACGAATACTACGTCGTGACCGCCGGCGACCAGCAGAACATGATTTCACTGGGCCTGTTCAGCGACGAGGCGAACGCGCAGAAGCGTCTGGCGGAGCTGAAACAAGCGGGCTTCGCTGCCGAGGCCAAGCAACGCATCGACACCGAACCGGCGTACTGGGTCGATTTCGCGGTGCCGCCGGGCAGCACCTTTGCGTGGACGGCGTGGCTGCCGGGGCGCAGCGACCTCATCGCCAAGCCGATCGATTGTTTTTGATCCCGGTGGCGGCACCTGCGATCATGTCCGCGGTGATGCCGGCATAGCTCAGTTGGTAGAGCAACCGCCTTGTAAGCGGTAGGTCGTCTGTTCGAGTCAGACTGTCGGCACCAATCGTTGGTGCGATTGCGCAGCCGAGGATCGTGATGGAGTCGCAGCCGGACCCCGCACAAGTCGAATTCGAGGCCCAGGTCGAAGCGTTGCGGCGCAAGTTTCTCGACGGGCTGCCGCTGCGCCGGGCTGCACTCGACGAGGCATGGCGTGAATGCCGCGACGATGGCGACGACGCCCCGTGGCAGCAGGTGCGCGAAGCCGCCCACAAGTTGGCGGGATCGGCACCGTATTACGGACTCGATGCCATCGGACTGGCCGCCCGGAATCTGGACCGCTTGTTGTCGGGCCGGCCGCCGTGCCGCACGCGTGCGCTCGCGCAACCCGCGCTGGAGCGCGTCCACGCCGCGCTGGACGCGGTGGCCGGTACCGCGTGACCGGATGACCGGATTGGCCGCGCCACGGGTGGCCCGCTATGCTTCCCGGTTCAGTCGCAGCCTGGGTGATGGCAATGAGCAGTCCAGCGAAATCCGTATCCCTGATTGGTGCTCCCACCGATATCGGCGCGGGCGACCGTGGCGCATCGATGGGCCCGGAAGCGATGCGGGTCGCGGGCTTGCCGCAGGCGTTGGCGGCACGCGGCCTTGATGTGGCCGACCGCGGCAACCTCGCCGGCCCGCAAAATCCGTGGCTGCCGCCGGTCAAAGGCTATCGCCATTTCGATGAAGTCGTTGCCTGGACGCACGCGGTGTGCGATGCCGAAACCGCGGAGCTTGCAGCCGGACGCCTGCCGATCCTGATGGGTGGTGATCATTGCCTCGCCATCGGTTCGATCAGTGCCGTGGCCCGGCACTGCCGCGCGCACGCGCGCAAGCTGCGCGTGTTGTGGCTGGATGCCCACACCGATTTCAACACCTCCGCCATCAGCCCATCGGGAAACATCCACGGCATGCCGGTGGCGTGTTTGTGCGGGTATGGTCCGGAGGCTTTGACGACCCTGGCGGGCGCGGCGCCCGCGATTACGCCCGACGTGCTCCGCCAGATCGGCATCCGCTCGGTCGACGACAAAGAGAAAAAGCTGGTCCACGAGGCCGGCATCGAAGTGTTCGACATGCGTTACATCGACGAGCACGGCATGCGCAAGGTGATGGAACGGGCGCTTGCGGGCCTGGACGACGATACCCACCTGCACGTCAGTTTCGATGTCGATTTCCTGGATCCGGCGATCGCGCCCGCGGTCGGCACCACGGTGCCCGGTGGCCCCAACTACCGCGAGGCGCAACTGTGCATGGAGATGATCGCCGACACAGGGCGACTGGCCTCGCTCGACATCATGGAACTGAACCCGGCTTTCGACGAGCACAACCGCACCGCAGTCCTGATGGTCGACCTGATCGAGAGCCTGTTCGGCAAATCCACGTTGGTACGCGCCTGAAGGCTGTTGGCACGCGCTTGCGGGCCGTCCGATAGGAGTTGCGTCACACGCGAACCGAGACGCACATCAACAAACCGTAGTCGTTCCAGTCAACAACTGTGACGCGCGATGCGGTGTGCGCTGTTGTGCACGCCTCTTGCACCATAGTCGTGAACGCCGCGCCGTTGTGCGGCTTGTGAATGCAAGGTCGGAAGCACCGTGGCAAGCCGGGCCAAATCGCAAGGAGTCCTGGACGCCGTTCCCGGCGCACGGGCGACTTTGCGCTGGTACGGGTGGCTGGCCATCGGATTGCTGGTCGTCCCGGCGGTGGCCCTGGCGGTGCTCGCCACCAAGGACGAGGAAGTCTGGGCCACCAGTTGGCTCGGTATCGCGCTGCCCCTGGCCGGATTGGTATCACTGGTCGGGACGGGCATCCTGTTGTTCATGGCGCTGTCGCGGATGCGACGCGTGGGCGAACTTGCGCAACTGCTGTGTGAGCAGGGACCCGATCCGATCTTCGTGAAGGATCTTTCGCACCAGTACCGTTACGTCAATGAAGCGGCGGCGGCACTGATCGGGCGCAGCGCGGCCGGGGTGCTCGGCCGGCCTGACAGCGAATTGCGGCCCGGCCGCGAATCGCTGGCGTTCGAGGAAAACGACCGCGTATGCCTCGAACGAGACTTGCCGACCCTGTTCCGCGAGACGCAGACGGTGGCGGGGGGACGCACGCGCAGCTTCCTGGTCTCCAAGCGCCCGCTGCACGACGCGCGCGGACGCATCACCGGGCTGATCGGGTCTGCGCGCGACATCACCGACGAGCTGGAATTGCAGAAGTTGAATCGCCGCCGCGCGGACGAGCAGCGTGCCTGGTTCGACCTCAATCCGCTGCCGGTCGTGGTGTTCGCAAGTGGCGACCTGCGCATCCTGAAGGTCAACATGGCTGCCGAACGCTGCTACGGCTACAGCCAGTCGCAGATGCTGCGGATGCGCCTGCCGGAACTGTTCGCGCGCGAGGAAGTCGATCGCGTGCGCAAGTATCTTGGCGAGGGCAGCCAGGCCGTGGCCCCGGGCAGCGTTGCCTGGCGGCACCAGAAGGCCGACGGCGAAACCTTCGCGACGCTCACCGACATTGGCAACCTCGCGCACGAGGACGTGCCGTCGCGGCTGATGCTGGTGCGCGATGTTTCCGAGTTGCATGCGGCGCGTGCGGCGCTCGAAGCCAGCAACGCGCGTTACGAGGATCTGGTGGAGTCGGGCCTCACCATGGTGTGGGTGCACGACCTGGACGGGCGGTTGCTGCGCGTGAACGGCGCGCTCGCCGACGCGCTGGGCTACGAGCGCGAAGGCATGCTGGGGCGTGGCCTTGCCGATTTCGTTCCCGAAGACTCCCGTGATACCTGGAAGGACTACATGGAACGCGTGCGCAGCTTGCGCCGCGACGCGGGCATCCTGCACGTGGCCTCGCGCAACGGCGAGCGTCGCGTCTGGCAGTACCAGTTCGTCTGCTATCCCGACGCCGAGCCCACGCCGTACGTGCTCGGCACGGCCCAGGACGTCACCCTGCGCCACCGTTACGAATTGCGGATGCGCGACCAGAACAAGCGCGACGCCCTGACCGGCTGTCGCACCCGCCGCTATCTCGATGCCTTCGCGTGGCAGGCGGAGTCTGACCAGGTCTGGGGTTGCATCGTCGTCGACGTCGACTATTTCCGCCAGATCAACGCCAGCGAGGGGCGCGAGCGCGGCGACGAGCTGCTCAAGGAGATGGCCAGCATGCTCACGTTGTCGGCGGGCTCGGGTGATGCCGTGGTGCGCCTCGGCGGTGACGAGTTCGCCATCATCATCGCGCACGCCAGCGCCGATGGCGTGCAGGAACTCGCCGATCGCCTCGCCGCCGCCGCGCGCGATGGCATGCCGGCCGCGTTTTCGCTCGGCTGGGCGGTACGCGAATCCGGTGAGCCGCTGGAATCGACCCTGCGGCGCGCGGACAAGATGCTGCTGATGTCGCGCACGCACGAGCGGACTTGATTGCGGCTGTCCGCACCTCGCCAGCCTGCATGGCTTATTGCGCTGCAGCATGGCGCCACTTAGCATTCCCGCTTTGCCCTGCCTTGGCGCAGGGCACCTCGGGACGTGACGAATGATGCGCAGCCATTATTGCGGTTTGATCGGGCCGGCTGAAGTTGGCCAACGCGTAACCCTGTGCGGCTGGGCGGACGCGCGTCGCGATCATGGCGGCGTGGTCTTCATCGACCTGCGCGACCATGAAGGCATCATGCAGGTCGTCGCCGACCCGGAGCGTGCTGACCTGTTCGCCACCGCGTCGAAAACCGGTTACGAGGATTGCCTGCGCGTCAGCGGCACGGTGCGCGTGCGCTCGAACATCAACGAGAAGATTCCGACCGGGCGCTTCGAGGTCGTCGCCGAATCCATCGAGTTGTTGAATGCTGCGCGCGACTTGCCGTACGCGCTGCACGAGAATCCCAACGAGGAAATGCGGCTGAAGTACCGCTACCTCGACTTGCGCCGGCCCGAGATGCAACGCCTGATCCGCACCCGCATCAAGCTGGTGCAGGCGCTGCGCCTCTGGCTGGATGCGCGTGGCTTCCAGGACATCGAGACGCCGATCCTGGCCAATGCCACGCCCGAAGGTGCGCGCGATTACCTCGTGCCGAGCCGCGTGCACCCCGGCCAGTTCTACGCGCTGCCGCAGTCTCCGCAGCAGTTCAAGCAGATCCTGATGATCGCGGGCTTCGACCGCTACTACCAGATCGCGCGCTGCTTCCGCGACGAAGACCTGCGCGCCGACCGCCAGCCGGAATTCACCCAGCTCGACATGGAGTTCGCCTTCGTCGAGGAACACGACGTGCAGGACTGCGTCGAGGCCTTGATCCGCGAAGTGTTCCGCGAGGTCAGTGGCGTCGAACTGTCCGATCCGTTTCCGCGCCTGACCTGGCTGGAGGCGATGACGCGTTACGGTTCCGACAAGCCGGATCTGCGCTTCGACATGCAGCTGGTCGACGTCGCCGAGGTGTTGAAGCACGTTGAATTCAAGGTGTTCGCTGGCCCTGCCAACGATCCGGATGGTCGCGTGGCCGCGCTGCGCGTGCCGGGTGGGCACGACCTGTCGCGCAAGCAGATCGACGATCTCGCGGCCTACGCCGCCAAGTTCGGCGCCAAGGGTCTGGCCTGGTTGAAGGTGGAAGATACGGCGAAAGGTCTTGCCGGCGTCAACTCGCCGATCGCGAAATTCCTCGACGAGACCGCGCTCGCCGCGATCCTCGAAAAAACCGGCGCGCAGAATGGTGATGCGCTGTTGTTCGGTGCGGGCAAGTGGAAAACCGTCAGTGAATTCATGGGCGCGTTGCGTTTGAAGGTCGCGCGCGACCGCGGCCTCGTCACGGCAAGCTGGAAGCCGCTGTGGGTTACCGATTTTCCGATGTTCGAATACGATGAGGGCGAGCAACGCTACTACGCGCTGCACCACCCGTTCACCGCACCCAAGGTGGACGATGCCGCGGCGCTCAAGGCCGATCCCGCGCACGCGGTCAGCCGCGGCTACGACATGGTGCTGAATGGCTACGAGGTTGGCGGCGGCTCCATCCGTATCCATCGCCCCGACATGCAGAGCGCGGTGTTCGGCCTGCTCGGCATCGGCGAGGACGAGGCCCGCGCCAAGTTCGGCTTCCTGCTGGATGCGCTGAAATGTGGCGCGCCGCCGCACGGCGGCATCGCCTTCGGCATCGACCGGCTGGCGATGTTGCTGGGCGGCACCGACGCGATCCGTGACGTGATTGCCTTCCCCAAGACCACCAGCGCGCAGGACCTGATGACCGATGCGCCCGGCCCGATCGACGCGAAACAACTTGCCGAGTTGCACGTACAAGTGCTCCCGCCCAAGGAATCGGGTGGTTGAAGCAAGAGCGTTTTGACGCGGATCAACGCGGATAACCGCGGATACTGCTGAGGCGCAGGGGCGATCAGGAAAAGCTTTGCCACGGATTTTCACGGATGGACACGGATCAGGCAGCAAAAATCCGTGTTCATCCGTGTGGATCCGTGGTCAGTGCTCTTGCTGTTGTTTTTGCCGGACGCTCTTTCTGCGTTCATCCACGTCCAACGGCGGCTTCGGTTGCGGGCTTGCGGCGGCTGGCGGGATGACCCGGTAGAATTCGTCACCTTCCGTTTTGAACTTGGGTACTTTCATGGGCAGGGGTCCTTCCATCGCAGGCCGCAAGAACGCGCAAGACGCCAAGCGCGGCCAGATGTTCACCAAACTGGTTCGCGAGATCATGGTCGCGGCGCGCGCCGGCGGCGGTGACGTCAACGGCAATGCGCGGCTGCGCACGGCGGTCGACAAGGCCATCGTGGCGTCGATGCCGAAAGACAACATCGACCGCGCCATCAAGAAGGCGACCGGCGAACTCGAAGGCGTCACCTACGAGGAATTGCATTTCGAAGGCTACGCGCCTGGCGGTATCGCGGTGCTGGTCGAATGCGTCACCGACAATCGCCAACGCACCATTTCCGACGTGCGTCACGCATTCACGAAGTTTGGCGGCAACCTCGGCACCGACGGTTCGGTGGCCTACCTGTTCAACAGGATCGGCGTGCTCTCGTACGAGCAGGGTGCCGACGAGGAAAAAATCACCGATGCCGCCATCGAAGCCGGTGCCGAGGACGTGAAGGTGTGGCCGGAAGATGGCCAGATCGACGTCATCACCACGCCGGAAACCTTCGATGCCGTCCGCGATGCCATGATCGCTGCGGGACTGAAACCCGAGCACTCCGAAGTCACCATGCGCGCGGAGCTGGACGTGCCGGTGAGCCCCGACCAGATCGAATCGGTGCAGGGTCTGCTCGCGCGCCTGGACGAGCTGGACGACGTGCAGAATGTATACAGCAACGCGGATCTGCCGCAATGAAGCGGATACCCGGCGCCCGGTACCCGGGACCGCGAGACCGGTCGCGCGGCGTGCAACGGTTCGGCCCAGAGGTGCATGGCACGCTTGCCGGATCCCGATGAAGCCGCAAACATCTGCTCCGCATTCGTGTGTATCGGGTCCCGGGTCCCGGATCCCGGATCCCGGCCCCATCCGCATCCTCGGGATCGATCCGGGCAGCCAGCGCACCGGTGTCGGTATCATCGAGGCCGATGCCACGGGGAAACTGCGTTGCGTGTTCCGCGCGACGCTGCAGGTGGGTGGCGAGGAAACGTTTCCATTGCGCCTGAAACGTATCTACGACGAGCTTTCCGGCATCATCGACGCGCAGACGCCGGCCGAGGCTGCGATCGAGCGCGTGTTCATGGCCAAGAACGCCGACTCCGCGCTGAAGCTGGGACAGGCGCGCGGGGCCGCGATTTGCGCGGCGGTCGGGCACGGCCTGCCGGTCAGCGAATATGCGCCGAACGCGATCAAGCAGGCCGTGGTCGGCAAGGGCCACGCGGGCAAGGAACAGGTACAGCATATGGTGGGGATCCTGTTGAATTTGCATGAACCGTTGCAGGCCGATGCGGCCGACGCGCTGGCCATCGCGATCACGCATGCGCACATGCGTGCGAGCGAGGCGCGCACCGGCATTGGCGCCGCGGCGTGGGGGCGGCGGCGATGATCGGCCGCCTGCGCGGAATGCTGGTCAGCAAGCGCCCGCCCTGGGTGCTCATCGAGGTTGGCGGCGTCGGCTATGAACTGGAAGTACCGATGTCCACGTTGTACGACCTGCCCGAAGTCGGCCGCGAAGTCACGTTGCTGACGCATTACGCACACAAGGAAGACACTGTTGCGCTGTACGGCTTTTTGCGCGAGGACGAACGCGCGCTGTTCCGCAACCTGCAGAAGGTGTCGGGCATCGGTGCGCGGATTGCGTTGGCGGTGCTGTCCGGCGTGTCGACCAACGAATTCGCACGCCTGGTGCAGGCCGGTGACGTGGCCGCGCTGACCCGCATTCCCGGCATCGGCAAGAAGACCGCCGAACGCATCGTGGTGGAATTGCGCGATCGCGTGACGGTGACCCCGGGGACCGTGCCCGGTGCGCCGGCGCAGGTTCCGCGCGATCCGCGCGGCGAGGCCGAAGCGGCGCTGCAGCAGCTTGGCTACAAATCCACCGAGGCGGCGCGGCTGGCCGCCGCGGCCGCGGCCGACGGCGACGACGCCGAGGCGATCATCCGCAAGGCGCTGCGCGCGGCACTGGGGCGATGATGAATACCAAGGCCGACGAAACCACGAATACCGGCGGGGACAAGAAGGCCCTGCGCATGATGGTGATCGGCGCGATCGGCGTCGTGTTCGGCGACATCGGTACCAGCCCGCTGTACACGATGAGCGAGGCCTTCAGTGGCCCGCATGGCATGGCGCCGCATCCGTTCAATATCCTTGGCGTGCTCTCGCTGGTGGTGTGGACGCTGGTGATCGTGGTGGCGGTCAAGTACATCACCCTGATCATGCGCGCCGACAACAAGGGCGAGGGCGGCATCATGGCGATGATGGCGCTGGCCCAGCGTGCCACGCGCGATCATCCGCATACCCGGAAGCTGGTGGCGCTGGCGGCGGTGCTGGGTGCCGCGCTGTTTTTCGGCGACGGCGTGATCACGCCATCGATTACCACGCTGTCCGCGATCGAAGGTCTGGAAGTGGCGGCGCCCCAGCTCGCGCACTGGGTGGTGCCGCTGACGGTGCTGGTGCTGCTGGCGCTGTTCTGGATCCAGAAGCACGGCACGGGTCGGGTCGGCGGCATCTTCGGTCCCGTAACGGTGCTGTGGTTTGTGGCGCTGGGCGCAATCGGCGTGTACAACATCGTGCAGCACCCCTTGGTGTTGCGGGCGCTCAACCCCTGGTACGGCATCAACTTTTTCCTGCATCACGGCACGGGCGGCTTCCTGGTGCTGGGCGCGGTGGTGCTGTGCGTCACCGGCGCCGAGGCGCTGTACGCCGACATGGGGCACTTCGGCCGCCAGGCCATCTTGAGGGCCTGGTACTTCGTGGTGATGCCGGGCCTTCTGCTCAATTACTTCGGCCAGGGCGCGTTGCTCCTGCATCATCCGGAAGCGGCCAGCAACCCGTTTTTTCTCGCGGTACCGACGTGGGGCCTGTATCCGATGATCGTGCTGGCCACGGCCGCCGCGATCATCGCGTCGCAGGCGGTGATTTCCGGCACCTTTTCGATCACGCGCCAGGCGATCCAGCTCGGCTTCCTGCCACGCATGCCGGTGGTGCATACCTCGAACGAGGAAATCGGCCAGATCTACCTGCCGTGGATCAACCGCATCCTGCTGATCATGGTGGTGCTGGTGGTGGTCGGGTTCGGTTCGTCCAACGCGCTGGCCGGCGCCTACGGCATCGCGGTGACCGGCAGCATGACCATCGACACCACGCTGTTCCTGATCGTGGCGTGGCGGATGTGGAAATGGAATCCGGCGCTGGTCGCGTTGCTGGGGTTGGCGTTGCTGACCGTGGACCTTGCGTTTTTCGGCGCCAACACCCTCAAGATCCTCGATGGTGGCTGGTTTCCGCTGGTGCTGGCGATGGCGGTGTTCACCGTGCTCACGACCTGGCGGCGCGGGCGCGAGCTGGTGCTGCGGCAACTCAAGCACGGCGGTCTCGCGCTGGAGCCGTTCATCGTCAACATCGCCGAGCACCCGCCGACGCGGGTGGAGGGCACCGCGATTTTCCTGGTCAGCGACCCCGATGCCGTGCCGCACGCCTTGTTGCACAACCTCAAGCACAACAAGGTGCTGCACAAGCGCAACGTGATCCTGACCGTGGATACCCTGGAAACGCCCTTTGCCGATCCGGATGAGCGGCTCTCACTGGAAGACCTCGGACACGATTTCCATCGGCTGACGCTGCGCTTCGGCTTTGCCGAGGACCCGAACGTACCCGAAGCGGTGCATGCCTGCGCGAAGGGTGGCCTCGACATCAAGATGATGGACGCTACGTTCTTCCTGTCGCGCGAAACCATCGTCGCCACCAATCGTCCCGGCATGGCGCTGTGGCGCGACAAGCTGTTCGCCTTTCTCGCGCGCAACGCGCTGCCGGCCACCGCGTTCTTCAGTATCCCCGGCAATCGCCTGATCGAGCTTGGCGCACAGGTCGAAATCTAGTCGATCTGCGAAGCAGGGCATCCTGCCACGGGTTGCCCGCACCCTCCATGGCGCAGGCCCTTTGGGTTGGCGCTGCTGTTCGCGCCCGCTCCTGCGATCGCAGTGCCGGCAAGCGGTGGCGGCGAAACCGCGCCAGGTGCTTCACCGCGTCAGCCGCTGCGCGGCTTCCGCATCGGCACATGCGGGCGCCGGATCGCTGCGACATACGCCATCGAAGCCCGTTCCGGCATAATCAGCGCATGAGTGAACCCCGCGTCGTCGACGCCAGCGAAAGTCCGGCCGAACAAGTGGTCGAAGCCAGCGTCCGGCCACGCACGCTGGCCGAATACGTCGGCCAGGCGACGATGCGTGAGCAGCTGGCCTTGTCGATCGAAGCCGCGAAGAAACGCGGCGAGGCGCTCGACCACGTGCTGGTGTTCGGGCCGCCGGGACTCGGCAAGACCACGATCAGCCACGTCGTCGCCAACGAACTCGGCGTGAACCTGCGCTCGACCTCGGGACCGGTGCTGGAGCGCGCCGGTGATCTGGCCGCGCTGCTCACCAACCTGCAGCCGCGCGATGTGCTGTTCATCGACGAGATCCATCGCCTCTCGCCGGTGGTCGAGGAAGTGCTGTACCCGGCGCTGGAGGATTTCCAGATCGACATCATGCTGGGCGAAGGCCCGGCCGCGCGTTCGATCAAGCTGGACCTGCCGCCGTTTACACTGGTCGGCGCCACCACCCGCGCCGGCATGCTCACCTCGCCGCTGCGCGATCGCTTCGGCATCGTGCACCGGCTGGAGTTCTACAGCGCGGACGATCTGGCAACGATCGTGGCGCGTTCGGCGCGCATCCTTGATATTCCCTGCGATGACGACGGTGCGCGCGAGATCGCGCGGCGTTCGCGCGGCACCCCGCGCATCGCCAACCGGCTGTTGCGCCGCGCACGCGACTACGCGGAAGTGCGCGCGGGCGGGCGCATCACCCGGGCCGCGGCATCCGCGGCGCTGGAAATGCTGAGGGTGGACGCGGGCGGTTACGACGAGCTCGATCGCCGCTTGTTGCGCCTGATACTGGAACAATTCGACGGCGGTCCGGTGGGCGTGGAATCGCTGGCCGCAGCGCTGGCCGAGGATCGCGACACCATCGAGGACGTGCTGGAACCGTACTTGATCCAGCAAGGCCTGATGGCACGCACCGCACGCGGACGCACCGCCACCCACAAGGCCTGGCGGTACTTCGGGTTGAAGCCGCCACACGGCGCCGACGCTGCGCTGAACCTGTTCGACGATGACGCGGTCGAAAGGAAGGAGTCGGAGTGAGTTTTCAGATCAAGAGCAGGCATCAGAGTGAGTTTTCAAGCCGATTCTCCGACGCGCAGGGTGCCAAATGAAATTCCACCCTGACCCAGGTTTGGACGCACGCACGGCATTCAGTTGGCGGACACGGGTTTACTGGGAAGATACCGATGCGGGCGGCGTGGTGTACCACGCCGGTTACCTCAGGTTTCTGGAGCGCGCGCGCACCGAGTGGGTGCGTGCGTGTGGATTGGGACAACAGGCGTTGCGCGAAACGTATGGCGTGGTCTTCGTGGTACGCGAGCTCGACATCGCCTTCGACAAGCCCGCGCGGCTCGACGACGAGTTGGATACGACGGTGCTGCCGGTACGCTTGCGCGGTGCCAGCCTCGACCTCGCGCAGACCATCGTGCGCGCCGCCGACGCTGTCACGCTGGCGCGCGCGGACGTGCGCATCGCCTGCGTCGACGCCACGGCTTTCGCGCCCGCAAGGATTCCCCCCGATGTTGCGGCATTGATTGAACAAGGAAACCCGCACGCATGAACGGCTCCATCAACATCTTCGACCTTGTGTTGCACGCCAGTTGGCCGGTGAAGATCGTGCTCGCGATCCTGGTCGTGTTCTCGTTCTCGTCGTGGGTCATCATCTTCCGCAAGAAGGCAATGCTGGACGCTGCCACGCGTGACGCCGACGGCTTCGAGGAACGCTTCTGGTCGGGCATCGACCTCGCCGCGCTGTTTCGCGAAATCGGCAAGCGGGCAGGCGACGCGGGCGGTCTTGCGGCCGTGTTCGAATCCGGATTCCGTGAATTCGTGCGCCAGCGCCAGCGCGGCGGCGAAGACCGGCGCGCGGTGCTGGAAGCGTCCGAGCGCGCGATGCGCGTGGCCGGCACGCGCGAAGTCGAGAAACTTGAAAGCAACCTCGAATACCTCGCCAACGTCGGCTCGATCAGCACCTACGTCGGGTTGTTCGGAACGGTCTGGGGCATCATGGTGGCGTTCCAGGGCTTGGGCAGTTTGAAGCAGGCCACGATTGCGACCGTTGCGCCGGGTATTTCCGAAGCATTGGTGGCAACCGCGATGGGCCTGTTCGCCGCCATTCCGGCTGTGTGGGCGTACAACCGCTACTCCACCCGGCTCGAACGCCTCACCGTGCGCTACGACACCTTCCAGGAAGAATTTTCCTCGGTGCTGCATCGGCAGATGCAGATGGAGCCACCGCCGGCCCGCGCACACTCCGAAGTGCGGGCAAGCTAGAGGCGATCGACATGGCCATGCAACATCGCCGTCAACGCCGCCGCCGGATGGCGGAAATCAACATCGTGCCGTACATCGACGTGATGCTGGTGCTGCTGATCATCTTCATGGTCACCGCGCCGATGTTGAACCTCGGCGCCGACATCCAGTTGCCGCAATCTGCCGCCAAGGCATTGCAGGACGAAAAGCAGCCGGTGATGGTCTCGGTGGACCAGCAGGGCGAGGTGTACCTGACGCTGGACAAGAGTCCACGTGAAAAGGTCGATGACGACACGCTGGTCAAGCAAGTATCGGCCTTCGTCAAGCAGAACCCCAAGGTCTCGGTGCTGCTGGGTGGCGACAAGCGCGTCGACTACGGCCGCGTCAACCAGGTGCTGGGGTTGTTGCAACAGGCCGGTGTCGCCAAGGTCGGATTGATGAGCCAGCCGGACACCACGTTGGTACCCGCGGGCAATGGAAAGCATTGACGTCACACCACGCGCGGTCGTCTTCTCCGCGCTGTTGCACCTCGGGATCGTCGGCTTCCTGGTGCTGGCGATGCTCAACTGCACGCGTTGGGAACGTCTTTCCGACATGCTGCACCTGCCCGCGGCGATGCGTCCGGTCACCTGCAATCCGATGGTGCCGCAGCTCGAGGGACCCGTGATCGAGGCGACCCTCGTGGGGCCCGCCGGTGCGCCGCCACCGCCGGCCTCGCGCCACCAGCGCCAGGCCTCGCCACGGCATGAGCAAAAGGCCGAACCCAAACCGGCGCCGCCGCCGGCCGCCAACGTGCGCGTATTGCCGACACCGGTTCCGCAGCCGCAACTGAGGGACCAGGAGAAAATCGCGCAGATTGCCGAGCAGAAGGCCGAACAAGCCAAGCAGGCGCAGGAAGAACAACAAAAGCAACGGATGGCCGAACTCACGAAGGAACAGGAAGCCGAACGCATCCTGAAAGAGCTGGCGAAGGTCAAGGCACAGAGTGCCGCGCAGCAACGCCGGGTCAACCTGGAACAACAACGCGCCGCGCAACTGGCGGACCTGCAAAAATCCGATGCAAGCCAACACGCCCAGAATGTGCCGGCCGCCAAACAGGCAATGACCGGGCAGGCCGGCAAGAATACCGATGCCTACGCCGCGGCGCTGACCAACGCCATCGTGCAGAACTGGTTGCGGCCATTCGACATTCCACCCGGAACGGTCTGTCCGGTGGAAATCACCCAGACACGTGGTGGTCAGGTGGTGAACGTTAAAGTTCTGGACAGCTGTCCATTGAACCAGGTTGGGCGCGATTCGGTCGAAGCGGCCGTGCGGCGCGCGGCGCCGCTGCCGTACAAGGGGTTCGAAAAAGAATTCGTGCCCGACCTCACCCTGAAATTCATCACTCCCGGGCAACAATGAAAGGTTTTCCAACCATGCGAATGCCGAAACTCCTGTTGGGACTTCTCCTTACGGCGTGCGCCGCCCTGTTCGCGGCGCAGGCAGGGGCGCAGAGCCTGACCCTGCAGATCGTCGACGGCGTGCCGTCGGCCATACCGGTCACGGTGGTGCCGTTCGGGCAGGACGGGTCCGGTCCGCCGTCGCCGATCAACGTCGCCGCGATCATCAGCATGGATCTGGATCGCAGCGGCGTGTTTCGTACCCTGCCGGCCGGTGAAATCGTGCAGTCGCCCACTGCCGGCGCCGACATCAAGTTCGCGACCTGGAAGCAGTTGAAACAGGACTACATCGTGGTCGGACGCACGTCCTACGCCAACGGTGTACTCACCGCCAACTTCGAATTGTGGGACGTCAACAAACAGCAAAAACTCCTGTCGGCGCCGGTTTCCAAGCAAGGCAGCGACCTGCGACGCGTCGCGCACCAGATCGCCGACCAGATCTACCAGAAGATCACCGGCACGCGCGGTGCGTTCGATACCCGCATCGCCTACATCACCATGGTGGGCCTCGGCGACAAGGCCCAGTATTCGCTGGTGATCGCCGATTCGGACGGTTACAACCCGCAGACCGTGGTGCGCTCGCATGAAGCGATGTTGTCGCCCACCTGGTCGCCGGATGGCAGCGAAATCGCCTACGTTTCCTTCGAGAGCGGCAACTCGGCGATCTACATCCAGAACGTCGCGACCGGTGCGCGCCGGCTGGTGTCCAACCGGCCCGGCATCAACGGTGCGCCGCGTTTCTCGCCGGACGGCAAGAAACTCGCGGTGAGCCTGTCGTTCCAGGGCAACCCCGAGATCTATGTGCTCGATCTGGGAACGGGCGCACTCACCCGGCTGACCCACAATCTGGCGATCGACACCGAGCCCTCATGGATGCCGGACGGCCAGAGTGTCGTTTTCACCTCGGACCGCTCCGGCAAGCCGCAACTGTATGAAATTCCAGCCACAGGCGGCGCGCCGCAACGCCTGACTTTCCAGGGCCAGTACAACGCCGACGTATCGGTCAGCTTCGACGGCAAGCAACTGGCAATGGTGCAGGGCAATGGAAACGTGTATCGTATTGCAGTGATGAACCGCGCTCTCGGCGGTCAGGAGCACTTCGTTTCCCCAGGGAATCTCGACGAATCTCCAAGCTGGGCACCCAACGCCAGCATGCTCCTTTACGCAGCCACTGAAGGCCCTCGCGGCGTCCTGTACGCAGCGTCGGCAGACGGGCGGGTGCGCCAACGGCTGGTGCTGAGCGATGGCGATGTCCGCGAACCCGCCTGGGGGCCGTACCGGAGCCCTTGACGCCGCATTGACCATCAGCCTGATTGAATAAACCGTTGCACACCCACCCTCACGCACAAAAGAAGGAACGTTTCGCCATGAACGCAACTGTTCGCGTCTCCATAGTTGCACTGTTTTGCCTGGCCGCCGCTGCCTGCGCCAAGAAGCAGGAAGTCAAGCCAGCCCCCGTCGAGCCGGCGCCGGCTCCTGCGGTCGTGCAGACCAGCGGTGTTTTCACGCCCGCCGACCTGCAGACCAACGAGTGCCTGCGTACCCGCGTGATCTACTTCGATTTCGACAAGAGCGAAATCAAGCCGGGTTTCGATGCGATCATCGCCTGCCACGCCAAGTACCTGCGTGACCGTCCGATGGCCCGCATGACGCTGGAAGGCAACACCGACGAGCGTGGTACCCGCGAGTACAACCTCGGCCTCGGCGAGCGCCGCGGCAATGCCGTCGCCAGCGCGCTGGAAGCCGCCGGTGCCTCGGCCGACCAGATCAAGGTGGTCAGCTACGGTGAAGAGCGCCCGGTTTGCCGCGAGCACAACGAGGGTTGCTGGCACCAGAACCGCCGCGTCAACATCTCGTACACCGTCGAGTGACAGGTGTGACGGTGACTTCGCGCGGGCGACGCCTGCCACGCAAGGTCGCGATGATCATGGCCGCTTCGGCGGCCATGATCGTTGTCGGTCTCGCTCCGGGCCTGGCACGCGCACAGGATGCGGCGCCTGCGCCGCCGTCAAACAGCCTCGTGCTGTTCAACCGGATCCAGTCGCTGCAATCGCAATTGCAACAAATGCAGGGCCAGATCGAAGTCCTGCAGCACCAACTGCAACAAGTCCAGCAGGCGGACAAGGATCGCGCTGATGCACTCGCAGCGCGGCTCGCGAAGCTGGAGCACGCGGCGCCCGCCAGTTCGGCCACGGCGCAGTCACCGGCAACCGCCGACTCCGCAGCACCCGCCTCGGCACCCGCAGCGGTCCCGATGACGGCAGCCGAAACCGCGGCCGCGCAAAACGACTATGCGGCCGCATTCAAGGCGTTGCGGGCGGACAACTACGTCGAATCCGCGCGCGCGTTTCGCGCCTTCATCGACAAGTATCCGCAGAGTCCACTGGTTCCCAATGCGTATTACTGGCTCGGTGGCTCGTATTCGGTTACCCAGAACTACAAGGTCGCACTGGCCGCGTTCCAGACGTTGTTGCAGAAGTACCCGCAAAGTGACAAGGCGCCAGAGGCTGAGCTGCGCATCGCCGAATGCCAGATCGGTTTGAAGGAATACGGCGCGGCACGCGTGACCCTGCAGGCCGTCATCAAGTCGTATCCGGGCACCTCGCTGGAACAGCGCGCGCGTGCGAAACTGCGGGATCTCCCGGTAGCCAACAGCGCGCAGTGAGGCGCCGATGACGCCCCATGGTCCTGATGTACGGCACGCGGTCGTGCTCGTTTCCGGCGGAATGGATTCCGCGGTGACGCTCGCGATTGCGCGCGAGCAAGGCTTTACTTGCCATGCGTTGTCGGTGGATTACGGCCAACGGCATGCATCCGAACTTGCGGCCGCCGGGCGCGTCGCGAAGATGGTGGGCGCGATCGAGCACAAGACCGTACGGGTGGACCTGCGCAGCATCGGCGGCTCCGCCTTGACCGCCGACATCGCCGTGCCCGAGTATGTCGACACGCACGGTGAGTCTGACATTCCCGTCACCTACGTACCCGCGCGCAACACCATCATGCTGGCCATTGCGCTCGGCTGGGCCGAGACCCTGGATGCGCGGAATTTGTTCTGTGGGGTCAATGCCGTCGATTATTCCGGCTATCCCGACTGCCGCCCCGCGTTCATCGCGGCATTCGAAACCCTCGCCAATCTCGCCACCAAGGCCGGTGTCGAGGGCAAGGGGCTGCGCGTGCAAGCGCCGCTGATCCACATGCGCAAGGCCGACATCGTGCGCGCAGGTGTCCGGCTCGGCGTGGACTTCTCGGCAACCGTTTCCTGCTACCGTGCCGATGCCGACGGGCGTGCCTGCGGGCACTGTGACGCCTGCGTCCTGCGTGCGCGGGGTTTCGCCGATGCGGGCGTTGGCGATCCGACTCATTACGTTCCAGGCGCGTGACACGTTAGAATGCGCGGCTTGCGATGCGCGTTGCCGGCGTGATCGCGCCCTGCGTGGCGTGGCTTCCGGTGGCACGAGAGGGGAATGTTGATCGCAAGCGCGCTGCGCGCGATGCGGTATTGATTGAAGCGGGGCCGTTAGCTCAGCGGTAGAGCAGTGGACTTTTAATCCATTGGTCGATGGTTCGATCCCATCACGGCCCACCAACACGGGGCCCGCATGGTGTACGCCGTGCGGGTTTTTCTTTGGCTGTGCTCCGGCGTGTGATTACGCGAAAAAGTGCCGTACGGGAAGCGGGTGCTCCTTCGGAATTTTTCCGGTCTTGGCCGGCTCCTCGGGTTGTGTCATGCAAATGCAGTACAATGGAACGGCCACGAACGAATCGGAGACGAACCATGCCTGCCAATGCACTGATCCAGACACGCATCGATGCCGACTTGAAAGACCGCGCTGCCGCCGTGCTCGGCAATATGGGCCTGACGGTCTCCGATGCGGTGCGCATGCTGCTGACGCGGGTCGCCAACGAGGGCGAGTTGCCGCCGGGGTTTGCGGTCGATCCCGCCGTGCATGACGCCTGGTTTGGGGACAAGGTGCGCGAGGCGTTGGCCGACACCCGGCCTGCGGTCCCACACCCCGACGTGGAGGCGCGCTTTGCCAAACGTCGAGCAGCGACCAAACGTCGCATCCACAAAGGGCACGCGTGAGACTCGAATGGTCGCTGTCGGCGATTGAGGACCGCGAAGCGATCTTCGAGTACATCGGGCAGGACAACCCACAAGCCGCGATCGATATCGACGAACGCATCACGCTCGTGTGGAAGGTCTGCTGCAGTTTCCAGTGAGTGGTCGGCCTGGCCGCGTTGAAGGTACACGCGAGCTGGTCATCGAGCGTACGCCGTACATCGCGGCGTACCGCATCCAGAGCGACACGGTGCGCGTCCTGCGGGTCTTGCATGGGGCGCTGCAGTGGCCCAATTCGCTCCCGAAACAGTGACGCCGAAACGACACACCTGTCAGTTGTCGGTGGATGCGCTCACCCAGCACGAGCCACTGAAACCAAGGAAATAACGGCTAACGTGCGCCAGTAATGGATTTACTTGCCCGTCAACAAGTTATTGATTCGGCGGCAATCGTTTGATCCATTGGTCGATGGTTCGATCCCATCACGGCCCACCAATCACGCGCGGTAGTAATCCTGCATCGGATAGCGGCGCGCATACAGTGCAAATGCCAGCGCGGCCACTGCCGCGAAAGCGGCGAAGAAGAACATCAGGAAGGCGTTCTCGCTGAAGCCACTCGCGGCGATCCAGCCCGTGACCGCGTTGTTGCGCACGCCGGCATCGGCGACCAGTACCCACAGGTTGCCGAAGGTGACGGCCAGCATCCAGAAACTCATGATCGCGCCCTTCATCGAAGGCGGCGCCTGGCTGTAGGCGAACTCGAGGCCGGTCGCAGATACCAGCACTTCGCCGAGCGTCAGCAGCGCGTAGGGCAGGATCTGCCACGCAATCGATACGGCATCGCCGCCGTCGAGCGCCAGCTGCAACGCGCCGGCCGCGACCCACGCCAGCGCCGCCAGCGCGATGCCGGTGCCCATCCGGCGCAAGGCGGTGGGTTCGATGCCAAGCCGGCGCATCAGTGGAAACAGCACGGCGTTGTTGAACGGAATCAGGATCAGCACCAGCAGCGGGTTCAGCGCCTGCATCTGCGCTTCATGGAACCACGCAGGCTTGGTCATCTCGGCGCCCTGCAACACCCAGGTCGAGGCCTTCTGGTCGAACAACGACCAGAACGGCGTGACCAGCGCGAACACCACCAGCACCCGTAACACGCCGCGTACGCCTCCGATCGCCTCGTCGGGGTGCACGCCGCGGGCGCGTTCAAGTTGCAGTGCGGTGCCGATGCCGCCGAAAACCAGCACGGCGCCGAGCGCAAGGCAGGCGCCGATCACGAAGCCGAGCTGAGGAATCGCCACCAGCGACGCCAATGCGAGCACGGCGCCGAAGCCGGCGATCCACAGTCCCGGCCGGGATTGCCCCGTTGCGCGCGCCAGCAATGCCGTGCGCGCGACCCGCAACAGCGAGTGCGGATTGCTGGGCGTCGGCGGCAAGCGCACGTAGCGCTTGCGCCCCAGCCAGAACACCCACAACGCGATTGCCATCAACGCACCGGGAATCCCGAAGGCGATGGCGGGGCCGAAGTCACGCAGGAAGATCGGCATCAGCAACGAGGCGAAGAACGAGCCGAAGTTGATGATCCAGTAGAAGGCGTCGTACACCAGCTTCGCGCGGTGCTTGTTGGTCGAGTCGAATTGGTCGCCGACGAAGGCCGAGACCAGCGGCTTGATGCCGCCCGAGCCGAGCGCGATCAGGAACAGGCCCGTGTAGAACCCGGTGCGGTTGTCGTCGAACAAGGCCAGGCACGCGTGGCCGGCCACGTACACGACCGACAGCCACAGGACCGTGTGGTACTTGCCCCAGAAGCGGTCGGCGATCCAGCCGCCCAGCAGCGGGAAGAAATACACCCCGATCACGAAGGTGTGGAAGACATCCTTGGCCGCGAGTCCGCGTTCGCCGAGTGGCAGGTACAACAGCAACGTCGACACCAGGAATGGCGTCAGGATGTTGCGCATGCCGTAGAAACTGAAGCGCTCGCAACCCTCGGTGGCGATGATGTACGGGATTTGCCGCGGCAGCGGCGCGTGCGGTTGCGGGGATTCGGGTGCGGTGGCGGCAGTCGTCGTCATCGTCATCGTCGGGTGCAACAACGGGGGCGTGCAGCCAAGCCTAGTGCCTCACGGAGAGGCGTGCAGCGGAAGCGTGCGCTCAGTCGGCGGATGCGGTTGAACGGAGCTTCTGCAGCAGCACCGGAACCAGGGCCAGCAGCGCCAGGCCAAGCAGCGGCAACCAGATGTGCGGTTCGAGGATGAGGTGCGGCGTCACGCCCTTGCCGGCGGCGATCGATTGGCCGACGCCCGCACCGATCGCGGTCTCGAACACCAGCATCACCAGTCCACCGAGCGCGGTGGCGAGCGTGAACAACCACACCGGGCAGCGCAGCCACGCCAGGGCCACGGTCACGCCACCGAACGGAAACAACGGCACGAAACGCAGGAAAAACGTGTAGGAAACGGGGTTGCGCTGGTAGCCCTGGCGCACGCTTTCGACGAATTTGGGCGGGGGGCGCTTGCCGCCGCCGAAGGCGTGGCGCGCCGCGTAGAACAACAGCAACGAACCCAGGATTTCGCCGGCCAGCGACAAGCCGATTGCCTTGCCCATCCCGAACAACATGCCGCCGGCGATGATGATGAAAAGCGGCCCCGGCATTGCGGTCGCGACCGACAACGTGAGCACCAGGACGAAGATGCCGTAGGCAAGCCACGGGTGTTCCGCGATGCTGCGCGCCCAACTGGCTTGCTCGACCAGGATGTGGCTGGGAGTGAGGTTTTGCAGCACGCCGCTCGCGCCCACCGCGATGCCGATCGCGACGAGGATCAGCAAGGGCACGAAGGCGCGCAAACGACTCATGGATGGGCGGCGGGACAAGACGGATTACCCGCAAGCATAGCCGGTCGCGTACGGGCACGCGAAACGACCGGGTTCAATATTGACCTGCGTCAATACCGCCTGCCACCCGTTTTCGCGTAGGCCGTGAGCACCTCCCGCGCGGCTTCGCGCCGCAGGTCACGGACCACGCGAATGCCGCGATGTTCGAGTTCTGCGACCCAGTCTTGCGGCAGCGGACCTTCATCGAATCCCGCCAGCGACTCGGTATCTTCCGAGCGCGCGCCGATCAGGAGTTCGTCGATGCCCGCCCACACGATCGCGCCGTAGCACTGGCAGCACGGTTGCGCGCTGGTCGCGAGGGTATAGCGACGGCCATCGTCGTTCAGGCGTGCCCGTCCGAGCTTCTCTTGTGCACCGACCAGTGCCACGATTTCCGCGTGTGCCAATGACGATTGCAACGCCTCCACACGATTGACGCCTGCGGCAACCAGCGTCCCCGAGTCGTCGAATACCGCTGCACCGAATGGACCACCGGTGGCATGCGCGACGTTCAGTCTGGCCAGTTCAATCGCCAGTGCGATGCGCGCGTCGGCGTCGGCATGGCGATGGTTGGAAGCGAGCAGCGCAGGCAACCAGGCGGGATGCGTCGCGGGAACCTGGTGTGTGGATGGATGCATCTGCGCACCGTATCACGCCGCGCCCTGTACGGCTCCGCACGCATGCTGCAAGCCCAGGTGTTGCACGGTCTGGTGCGGCCGTGCAGGACGGACGTATTCAAACCCGGGGTCGGCGACCGAAAATCAGCGAGGCGATGAACAGGATGATGAAGATGACGAACAGGATCTTGGCGATGGTGCCGGCGAGGCCGGCGATGCCGAAGAAGCCGAAGAATCCGGCGACCAGTGCGATGATGAGGAACACGATGGCGTAATAGAGCATGGGGTTCTCTTCGTGCGACGTGGTTGACGTTGGTGTCTTGGGTCGTACACGATCGATTGCCTTGCCGTGGTGGCATACGCTCGCAAAAATTTCCGGACAGGCGAGTCCGTCACCTGCCCGGAGCAAGCCCGCGCTGTTCGCCGACAAGCTGCGGGGTTGCCGGCTGCGAACGCCAAGGGGGAAGCGTTCGGGCCGGCGCGACTCCGTCCTGGAGTCGCCCGGAAACGTCACCTGGGCGGCGTTTCCTCGGGGTCGGCGGACGGACTTCACGAATCCTTGTGATGTCCGCCCACCGACATGCCTTACAGGTTCCTGTCGAATTCCCTTATCTGTTTTTGGGCGGCGTCGCGGGCGATGCCGTAACGCTCCTGCAATTTGCCCGCGAGATATTCGGTGCTCCCGGAAGCCACGGTCAGGTCGTCGTCGGTGAGTTTCCCCCACCGCGTTTTCATTTTGCCGTGGAGTTGTTTCCACTGACCCTTGATCCTGTCTTCGTTCATGCTGTTCTCCGTTCGGTGGGTGCACGCCGGATGGGGCAGGATGCAGCGAACGTTCGGCCTAAAGTTCGCTTTCGAACTCGTGGACCTGCAGGACAGCTTCATGCCGGTCGACGCCGTAGCGATCCTGCAAAACCCGGGCGAGGTATTCGGCGCTGCCGCCGGCATATGACACGTCGTCACTGGTCAGCTTGTGCCAACGCCGCCGGAGCTTGTCGCTGATTGCCGGCCATTCCTGCTTGATCCTGTCCTGACCCGGCTCGGGAGTCGTGGCGCCGGGGGCGAGCGGCGGGAGTGCGGTCATCGCCGGCACCTCACTTGACCTTGAGGCCGGAGGCGTCGACGTCCTTGACGCCCTTGATGCTTTTTGCCGCGGCGATGGCCTTGTCGACGGCCAGCTGCGTTGGCAGCACGCCGATCAACGTGACGACACCATCGACCGTTTTGACGTCGATGTCCATGCTCTTGACGCCTTTGGTGGTGGCAAGCTCGCTTTTCACCTTGGTGGTGATCCACGCGTCACTCACGGCCTGGCTCGCGCTCGACGAATGGTCGCTGGTCGGTGTGGTTTGCTGCGCCGCAAATGCGGTCCCGGCAGACATTCCGAGTCCGAGGGCGGCGGTGATGGCAACGACGGGGACAATGCGCGAAAGTTTCATGTCGATCTCCTTTTGTGTCGGAAGCGTCGCCTTGCAAGACGATGCGGGCCGAACGTAACAAGAGGAAAATGACTCGCGACCAACCACGACGTGAAATTTGCGGTAATGCGCAACGATCGCGTTCAGGTTGCCGTCAACGACACCGCGCAGCCCGCGCCGGCACTGGCCGCGCGCCGTTGCAACCCGGCCCACGAGCGTTGACGCCGCTTCAGCATGCGTTACGGTTCACGCCGCGAAGGCGGGTCGCGTGTGCGGGATTTGTCGGCCGGGAGAAACGGGTAGCAACCGCTCAGTGGGAGACCTGGGACCAGCTGTCGCGCAGCGTCACCGTGCGGTTGAAGACCGGGTGCTCGCGTGAATGGTCGTGGCGGTCGGCGACGAAGTAGCCGGTGCGCTCGAACTGGAAGTGTTGTTCGGGAGTGGCATCGCGCAGTGACGGTTCGAGGAATCCGCAGACCACGCGCCGCGATTCGGGATTGAGATGATCGCGGAAGGTCTTGCCGTCACTGTCGTCTTCCGGGTTCGCCGCGTTGAACAGACGGTCGTACAGGCGCACTTCGGCTGCGAGCGCGTGCTTCGCGCTGACCCAATGGATGGTGCCCTTGACCTTGCGGTTGGCGCCTTCCATGCCGTGGCGTGATTCAGGGTCGAGCGTGCCATGCAGTTCGACAACATTGCCGGCGCCGTCCTTGATCACGTCCTCGCAGCGCACGATGCCGACGCCACGCAGGCGCACTTCACCGCCGGGCACGAGGCGCTTGAAACCCTTCGGTGGCATCTCGGCAAAATCTTCGCGCTCGATCCACACCTCGCGCGCGAACGGTACCGCGCGCGTACCGAAGGATTCGTCCTTCGGGTGGTTCGGGGATTCCAGCGATTCGTCGTGGCCTTCCGGCAGGTTGGTGAGCACGAGTTTCAGCGGATCCAGCACCGCCATCCGCCGCGGTGCGTGTGCGTCGAGATCCTCGCGCACGCAGGCTTCCAGTACGGCGTAATCGATCACGCTGTTCTGCTTGGAAAGTCCCGCGCGCTCCCAAAACGTGCGGATGGCAGTGGCGGTGAAGCCGCGCCGGCGCGCGCCGGCCAGGGTCGGCATGCGCGGATCGTCCCAACCGTCCACGAGCTTGTCGTTGACCAGTTCCAGCAGCTTGCGCTTGCTCATCACGGTGTAGGAAAGATTGCCGCGTGCGAATTCGATCTGGCGCGGTTTCGACGGCGCGGTCGGAAGGCCCTTGTCCACCAGCGATTGCCACAATTGCGGATGCCCGGGCAGGTCGACGTTGTCCACGCACCAGTCGTAGAGCGGGCGATGGTCCTCGAATTCCAGCGTGCAGAAGGAATGCGTGATGCCTTCCAGCGCGTCCGAGATCGAATGCGCGAAGTCGTACATCGGGTAGATCGGCCAGGCATCGCCGGTGTTCTGGTGCGCGACCTTGCGGATCCGGTACAACGCCGGATCGCGCAGGTTGATGTTGCCCGAGGCCATGTCGATTTTCGCGCGCAGGGTCCTGGCGCCGTCGGCGAATTCACCGGCGCGCATGCGCTGGAACAGCTCGATGTTTTCGGCGATCGTGCGGCTGCGATGCGGCGAGTCGCGGCCCGGTTCGGTGAGCGTGCCGCGGTAGGCGCGTACTTCGTCGGCGTTCAAATCATCGACATAGGCCTTGCCGTCCTCGATCAATTTCAGCGCGGCGCGATAGAACACCTCGAAATAGTCCGAGGCGTGGCGCAATTCGCTCCATTCGAAACCGAGCCAATGCACGCTGTCCTTGATGCCCGCGACGAAGGCCGGATCTTCCTTGCCGGGGTTGGTGTCGTCCAGGCGCAGGTTGCAGGTGCCGCCGAATTCCTTCGCGATCCCGAAATTGAGGCAGATCGCCTTGGCGTGGCCGAGGTGCAGGTGCCCGTTCGGCTCCGGCGGAAAGCGCGTGGCGACGCGGCCGCCGTGTTTGCCGGAGGCCTGGTCGGCCAGCACGATCTGGCGGATGAAGTTGGTGACAACCGGGGTCGATTCGTTCGCCATGAGTGGGCTGCAGCGGGCTGAAAGTGCGACAGTTTAGCCGCGGGCTTCCGCGGCCGCTTGCCGTGGCTGTCGCCAAGCGCTAGCGTGGACCCATGCAAGTGGTCTACCGCGCGGAAAACATCGTGGATGCGCATCTGGTGAAGGATGCGCTCGACCATGCCGGCATCCCGTGCTTCGTCAATGGCGAGTTCCTGACCGGGGGCGTCGGCCAATTGCCGGCGCGCGATTTCCTGAGCGTCAGCGTGCCCGACAATTTCGTTGACGATGCCGCCCCGGTGGTGCGCGAAATCGAAGCGATGTTGCGTGCGCCGGTCGCGTCCGATGGCGACCAGACCGCGTCCGCGCCGCAAGGCGAGGACGGCGTCGCCTTGCCCCAGCGCCCGTGGCCCGCGTGACGACGGTCGGTCCCGCCGTCGAACCCGCCACCGGCCCGTATCCGCGACTGGCCGCCCGCATCCGCGACGTGCCGGATTTTCCGAAGCCCGGTGTGACGTTCAAGGACATCACGCCCCTGCTGGCCGATGCCCGTGCCTTCGCCGAGTGCATCGCGGCGCTGGCCGCACCCTGGACCGAACAGCGCGTCGCTGCCGTGTGCGGCATCGAGGCGCGCGGCTTCATCTTCGGCGCCGCGCTGGCGCGTGCACTGGATGCGGGGTTCGTGCCGTTGCGCAAGGCCGGCAAGTTGCCCGGCTCGACGCTGGGCGTGGATTTCGAACTGGAATACGGAAGCGCGCGACTGGAAGCCCACGCGGATGCGCTGGCGCCGGGAGCGCGGGTGCTGATTGTCGATGACGTGCTGGCCACGGGCGGCACGCTTGCAGCGGCGCGTGAGCTGGTCGCGATGCTGGGTGCGCAAGTGGCGGGCGCCGCAGTCGTGATCGAACTGGATTTCCTGCATGGACGCGCGCGCTGGCCGTCCGCTACCCCGCTGCACGCGCTGCTGCACGCCTGAAACTTGACCCCGTTCGAGCACCGCGTGCGGCTTGTGATCGCGGTACTGCTGGCTTTCCACGACGAAATTGGCTGCGCGCACTTCAAGTGCCAGCTGGCATCGGGCGATGATCGACCGGGCCGCGCCGGCGTGTGACGCCCGGTCCGCTGGCGCGGGGTGTATGGTGCGGCAATGGTGGCGGGCGGAGCCTGGCGATGACCGACACGGTGTTCATGATCCACGGCATGTGGGGCGGCGCTTTCTATTGGGCCAATTTCCGCAGCGTGTTGGAAGCGCGCGGCTGGCGCTGCGTGGCGACCACGCTGCCGTACCACGACATGGATCCCGCGGACCGGCCGGACCCACGCCTTGGGCGCATGAGCCTGCTCGACTATGCCGCCGCGCTCGAGCACGAGCTTGGTGCGTTCGACAAACCGCCAGTGATCATCGGCCACTCGATGGGCGGCCTGCTGGCGCAGATGCTGTGCGCGCGCGGCCGGGCCCGCGCCGCGGTGCTGCTGGCGCCGGCTTCACCGGCGGGCGTCATGGCGCTGGCACCCTCGGTGCTGAGAAGCTTCCTGCCGGTGATGCTGCGCTGGGGCTTCTGGCGCAAGCCGATGCGCCAGCCGTTCGGGACCGCGGTGTATTCGATGCTGCACTTGTTGCCGCCCGACCAACAGCGCGCCCTGTACGCGCAGTTCGTGTACGAATCCGGTCGCGCGGCGGCCGAGATCGGTTTCTGGCCGTTGGACCGCCACCGTGCCAGCCGCGTCGAGGCCAGCGCGGTCACCTGTCCGTTGCTGGTGCTTGCCGGTCGCGAGGACCGCATCACGCCAGCGCGCGTGGTGCGTCAGGTTGCACGTCGTTACGGTGCGCGGGCGGAGTACCGCGAACTTGAACAGCATGCCCACTGGCTGGTGGGCGAGCCGGGCTGGGAGGCCATCGCCGAGGCGGTTGCGCAATGGCTGGAGGCGTTCCGGAACACTACGAAAAGTGCCGGCGTCACCCTGCCTGTCGCGGATTCCTGATGCTGGGTCTCTCGGCCAGCACCACTTCGGTCCGGAACGGCTGACCGGCGCGCAAGCCCGCAATGACGACCCTGGTGCCCGGTGCGGTTTCGGCCTCGCGGGTGCGCAAGTCGGCGGGATCGATGATTGGGCGCTTGCCGATTGCGAGCAGCACGTCGCCAGGCTGCAGGCCGGCCCGCGCGGCAGGACCGCCCGGGTAGACGTCCACCACGATGGCGCCACGCGCCGCCGCCGGAAGCCCCGAGTCCGCCGCCACCACCACGTTGCCGACATCCACGCCCAGCCAGCCGCGCACGACCTTGCCGTGTTCGACGATTTGCTCGAGGACGCGTTTCGCCGTGCGCACCGGGATCGCGAAACCGATTCCCTGCGCGGCGCCGTGTTCCAGCATCGCGGTATTGATGCCCACCAATTGCCCTGCGGCATTGACCAGGGCACCACCCGAGTTGCCGGAGTTGATGGCCGCGTCGGTCTGGATGAAGTCTTCGTAGGGTGACAGCGTCAGTTGCCGTCCGAGTGCGCTTACGATGCCCATGGTCACGGTCTGGCCGATGCCGAAGGGATTGCCGATCGCCAGCACCACGTCGCCGACCCGCGGCGCATTCGCGTCGACCTGGATCGTGGGCAGGGTGCCGGCGTCGATCTTCAGCACGGCGAGGTCGGTATCAGGGTCGGTGCCGACCAGCTCTGCGTGCGCGACCCGGCCGTCGTGCAACATCACCTGGATGTCGTCGGCGCCGGAAATCACGTGGTTGTTGGTCAGGATGTAGCCATCGGAGGTGAAAATCACGCCCGAGCCCAGGCTTTGCTCGCGGCGTTTCAGGGGCTGGATGGTGCCGCCAAGCAGCCGCTGCAACACCGGATCCCGGAAAATCTGCACCTGCCGCTCGGTGATGATCTTGTTGGCATAGATGTTCACGACCGCCGGCGCCGCGCGGGCGACCGCATCGGCATAGGACACAGGTCCGAGCATGGCTGGCGTGGCTGGAGCGGCCGCGGGGGTTGCCAAGCCGTGGCTGGGTGGCGTCGAGCTGCCGCGCAGGTGCTGCCCGGCGCTGGGCCATATCAGCGTGACCAGGAACGCGACAGCGAGGCCCGCCAGCACGAACTGCAGGACGAATAGCAGGGGGCGAAGCTTGCGGGCCATGGGGGATTGCCGCCGCGGGCGGCGCCGTCGATGATTGTGCGCTGCGGGAGCGAACGCTAAACTAACACGATTTTTGGGGCTGACGCATGGCAGGGATGCGGCCACTCGCTGGCTGGCTCCCGGGCCGTAACGCTCGGACCAACGCATCCACGGCACAGTTCCCGGGCCGTAATCACCGAAGCGCGGAGAGGCAGATGGCGGACGAAAGCATCAACAAGGGGCGACGCAGATTCCTGACCGCATCCACCGCCGTGATCGGCGGTGCCGGCCTCATCATCACGGCGATTCCGTTCGTGGAAACCTGGCTGCCCAGCGCGCGGGCCGAGGCGGCCGGAGCGCCTGTCACGGTTGCCATCGGCAAGATCGAGCCGGGCCAGATGGTGCGCTACGGCTGGCAAAGCCAGCCGGTGTTCGTCGTCAACCGCACGCCCGACCAGCTGCAGTGGCTGCCCAAGCAGGATCCGCGCCTGCGCGATCCGGATTCAAAGGAACCGCAGCAGCCGAAGTATTGCCAGAACGGCACCCGCTCGATCAAGCCGGAGTGGATGGTCTTGATCGGCATCTGCACCCACCTCGGCTGCGTACCCGACTACAAGGGCGAGGTAAAGCCCGAGCCGTTCGATCCGAACTGGAAGGGCGGCTTCTACTGCCCCTGCCACCACTCGCGCTACGACCTCGCCGCGCGCGTGTACGACGGCGTGCCGGCCCCGCTCAACATGGTGGTGCCGCCGTATCACTTCGTCGATGACACCCACATCCAGATCGGCGTCGATCCGAAAGGAGCCGCGTAATGCGCGCACTCACGCAGTGGTTCAACGATCGCGCGCCCGGGATGGGCGAAGCCTACAAGAAGCACATGACGGAGTATTACGCTCCGAAAAACTTCAATGTGATGTACTACTTCGGTTCGCTGGCGATGCTGGTGCTGGTGAACCAGATCGTCACGGGCATCTTCCTGACGATGTTCTACACCCCGACCGCCGCAGGTGCGTTCGATTCGGTGCAGTACATCATGCGCGACGTGCATTGGGGCTGGCTGGTGCGTTACATGCACGTCACCGGCGCCTCGATGTTCTTCATCGTGATCTACCTGCACATGTTCCGCGGCCTCATGTACGGCTCGTACAAGAAGCCGCGCGAGCTGGTCTGGCTGCTCGGCATGCTCATCTTCCTCGCGCTGATGGCCGAAGCCTTCATGGGCTACGTGCTGCCGTGGGGCAACATGTCGTTCTGGGGTGCCAAGGTGATCATCACCTTGTTCAGCGCGATCCCGGTGATCGGCGAGCACCTGGTCACCTGGATCATGGGCAGCTTCGTGCCGTCCGACCCCACGCTCAACCGCTTCTTCGCGCTGCACGTCGTGGCGTTGCCGCTGGTGCTGCTGCTGCTGGTGGTGCTGCACCTGGGCGCGCTGCACGAAGTCGGCTCCAACAACCCCGACGGCGTCGACATCAAGAAGCACAAGGGCCCGGATGGGCATGCCCTCGACGGCATCCCGTTCCACCCCTACTACACGCTGAAGGACCTCGTCGGCGTGGGCGTGTTCCTGGTCATCTGCGCGGTCATCATCTTCTTCGCGCCAACCGTGGGCGGGTTCTTCCTCGAACACGACAACTCGATCCCGGCCAACGATCTCGTCACCCCGGCCACGATCAAGCCGGTGTGGTACTTCTCGCCGTTCTACGCAATCCTGCGCATGATCCCGAGCAAGGGCTTCGGCGTGTTGGCGATGGGTCTGTCGATCGTGGTGCTGTTCCTGGTGCCGTGGCTGGACCGCGGCGGGGTCAAATCGATCCGTTACCGCGGGCTGTCCTACAAGATCGCCATCACGATCTTCGCAATCGTGTTCCTGCTGCTGGCCGCGATCGGCGCAGACCTCACGCCGGGCTGGATCGTTGCCATCTTCGGGCCGCAGGCCGACATCACCACCATCGAAAACCTGTTCGGCCGGATCCTTGTGGTCCTGTACTTCGGGTTCTTCATCTTCCTGTGGGTGTACACGTTCTTCGGCCTGGAAAAGACCAAGCCGGTACCGGAAAGGGTGACCACGCATGCATGACAAGACCTTCCGCGCACCCGTGCGCACCCTCGCCGCGGTCCTGCTCGGCCTCGCCCTTGTCCTGATCGCCGCGCCCGCGGCCATGGCCGAGGAAGGCGGTGGCTTGCCGCACGTCAACGTCAACGTCCACGACCAGGGTTCGCTGCAACGCGGCGCCCGCCTGTTCATGAACTACTGCGTGGGCTGCCATTCCCTGAAGTACCTGCGTTACTCGCAGATGGCCAGTGGCTTGGGCCTGACCGAAGATCAGGTGATGGACAACCTGAACTTCACCGGGGCCAAGTTCGGCGCGCCGATCATCTCGGCCATGCCCGACGCCGATGCCGAGAAGTGGTTCGGCAAGGCGCCGCCCGACCTCTCGCTGGAAGTCAGTGCCAAGGGAGCCGACTGGGTCGCGGCCTACCTGAAATCGTTCTACCTCGACCCGCACACCGCCAGTGGCTGGAACAACACCGTGTTCCCGAACGTCGCCATGCCCTTCCCGCTGTGGCAGTTGCAGGGCGAGCAGGTGCCGGTGCTGGGCAAGGCCGAGAATGGCCAGCCAGCCCCGGTGGAGAGCCTGACACTGGCCCACCCCGGCAGCATGACCCCGGCCCAGTACGATCAGGCTGTGCGTGACCTCACCGCGTTCCTGACCTATGTTTCCACCCCCGACGAGCTGGTTCGCAGCCACATTGGCGCGTGGGTAGTGCTGTATCTGGTACTTTTTACCCTGTTCGCGCTGGTGTTGAAGAAGGAATACTGGAAGGACGTGCATTGACTGCAGGGCCAGCCGGCCCGTGCCTAGATGCGAACCGCGGCGGGCAAGTCCACGCCAACCGATCCGCAGCCCATTGGGGACCCACGCATGATGCAAAACGCGCGCAGCCGTACCGTGCTGACCCTGTTCACCGCACCCGACGACGTGCAGTCGCATCGGGTACGGCTGGTGCTCGCTGCCAAGGGCGTGGTCTATGACCGTGTCGAGGTTCCCTCCGGCAAGCCGAACGAGGAACTGCAGGCGATCAATCCTTATGGCGACACCCCGACGCTGCAGGATCGCGACATGGTCCTGTACGAGCCGGACCTGGTGTGCGAGTACATCGACGAGCGTTATCCGCACCCGCCGCTGATGCCGGTCGACCCGTTGTCGCGTGCGCGCCTGCGCCTGGCCTGCGTGCGCATCGAGCGCGACTGGGTGCCGGAAGTCATCCATATCCGTGCCGGCGGCCGCCCCGCCGAGGCCGCACGCAAGCGTCTGCGCGATCATTTGATGGACGCCTTGCCGCTGTTCAAGGCCGCGAAATTCTTCCTGAATCCCGAGATCAGCCTCGCCGACTGCCTGGTCGCCCCGGTGGTGTGGCGCTTGCCGTCGTTGGCGGTGTCCTTGCCGAAAGACGCCAAGCCGATCATCGACTATGGCGAGCGCATGTTCCGCAGCCAGGGTTTTGCACGCAGCCTCACCGCCGACGAGCGCCTGCTGGGCGAGCTGTGACCGACGCCCCGGCCATGACCTCCAATCGCCCGTACCTGTTGCGGGCGGTGCACGAATGGATCTGCGACAACGGCCTGACTCCCTACGTTTTGGTCGATGCGACCCACCCCGGCGTGGTGGCGCCGCCCCAGGCGGTCAGCGACGGCAAACTGGTGCTGAACCTCGCCCCGCGCGCCGTCGCAAGGCTGGAAATCGGCAACGATGCGATCACCTGCATGGCCCGCTTCAGCGGGGTCAGTCAATCCGTGCAACTGCCGATTGCCGCCGTGCAGGCAATTTATGCGCGTGAGAACGGGCAGGGCATGCTGATGGCGGAAGACCCGCCCGGTACCGCGACCGCGCCGTCTGGCGTTGCAGACGCCAAGCCGGCCTCACCAACATTGCAGGCAGTGCCATCCGCTGCGCAGCAAGACGTCGATGTCGAAGCTGCCGTGGATGGCGATGGCGCCAACAGCGCAGGCGACGATCCGGATCGTCCGCGGCCGAAGGGCAAGCCGAACCTGCGCGTCATCAAGTGACGAACCTGTGAGTCGTGCGCGGAGCGCACTGCGTAGGTTGGGTTGACCCCGGACTTGATCCGGGGGAAGCCCAACGTGATCGCCAGCATGTGTTGGGCTGTGTAGGTTGGGTTGAGCGAAGCGAAGCCCAACGTTGTGGCCCACATGTGTTGGCCCCCCGGGGAGAGCACCGGGTCAGCCCAACCTGCACGTCTTGATCTTCCTTCCCCCGCTTGCGGGGGAAGGTGGCCGCAGGCCGGATGGGGGTCGCCTTCGCGCCGTTGCGCCGGTTGGGTTGTGTTGCCGTAGGTTGGGTTGAGCGAAGCGAAGCCCAACGTCGTCGTTCGCATGTGTTGGGCTTCCCCGGGAAAAGCGCCGGGTCAGCCCAACCTACGCGCTGTGAATTTCCTTCCCCCGCTTGCGGGGGAAGGTGCCCGTAGGGCGGATTGGGGGCACGTTCGCGCAGTCTGGACTTACTCGAACGAGTTCCGCTCGCCTCGGGCGGCGAGCGGGTTACTTTCTGTTTTGGCAGAAAGTAACCAAAGACCATTGCGCCTGTGGCGGTGGTCGAACGAACGTCGTGTTCGTTCGACTGCCCTGCGATGCTCGCCGAATGGCGGCCGCACCGAACTACTCGCCACCTCCCTGTGGCTCGCCCTTCGCTGGCGCTCAGGGCCGCCTGCGGCGTTCAAATCGGCAGTCCCTGCCGATTTAGTCGCACATCCCTGTGCTCGAACATTCGGTGCTTGCTCCGCCATTCGGCTGTGCTTCTCGGCACCGCCGACGGCGCGGAGCTTTGCTTCGCTGCCGGCCATCCATGGCCTCGTTCGAAGCAAGATCAGCCAATTTGCTTCGTCCTCCCTGCGCGCATGAAGCGCGCGCACGGGGTCCCTCGGATGCGGCGAGCGGACGCAGGAGGAGCCCGAAGGGTGGCCGGCAGGATGCCGGCCAGTTCGCCGCAGGCCCATGGATGGGCCGTCGGCGAACCCCGAAGTCCGCGAGCGAACCCGTAGCACACGGATGTGCGAAGGGCGCATCCGCGGGGTGGCCTTCTCTTTGGTGCCTTTCTCTTGGCCATGCAAGAGAAAGGCACCCGCTCGCCGCCGAGGCGGGCGGGACATTCGCGTGAACCCCTCGGTAGTGCGTAGGTTGGGTTGACCCGGTGTTTTTCCCGGGGAAGCCCAGCACGAGAACGCGCCAACATTGGGCTTCGCTTCGCTCAACCTAACCTACACAGCCCCTTCCCGGGAAGCCCAACACGTGCGAGCAACGACGTTGGGCTTCCCCCGGATCAAGTCCGGGGTCAACCCAACCTACGCAGTTGCACCCACTCGCCGCCAGGGCGAGCGGAACCCTTGAAAAGCGCAGCGATCTGGTGAGAGCGACGACGTTGGGCGTCGCGTTGCTCAACCCAACCTACACAGCCCCTTCCCGGGAAGCCCAACGCATGCGAGCGACGACGTTGGGCTTCCCCCGGATCAAGTCCGGGGTCAACCCAACCTACGCCGCTGCGCCCGCTCACCGCCGACTAAATCGGCAGGATTGCCGATTTGAACGTCGCAGGCGGCCTGCAGGGCGAGCCACAGGCATGTGGCGAGTAGGCGAGCGGAACCACTCCGCGAGGTCAATGCAACGTCCTGCGTTCGCGACGCGTGAATGGCACCACGTTGCCGGATGGCGCCTCGCCGCGTGGCAAGCTGGCCGGAATGAACGGAGTGGTGGCGACGGGGACGTCAGCTGCGGCCGGTTCGATGGAAGGCAGGCTGGACGCGACGACGCGCCCGCCGTGCACGGTCAGCGTGGCGCTCTGGCGGTGATCGCCGCCGCGACTGGTGTCGAAGCGGTACTCGCGCGTGACGCGCAGGCCACCACCCTGCCAGCGCGCATGCAGGCGATGCAGGGCGACGGTGTCATCGAGCAGTTGCAGGCCGTGGCGTTCGCACAGCTCGCGTGCGTGCCGGGTGGCGCGCTCGCGCAGGCGCAGCACGTGGTGCCAGGCCCATGCTGCGACAACGCAAAGAAACAGTGGCAGCCAAACTTCCAGCACCTGGCGCGTCCCGCATCGCGGTCATCACCGCGTCATGGCAATGATGGGGGCGAAGCGGCAGAAACAACAGCCTTCGGCGCGGGGCTTTATTGCTCGCGCTCGACGCGCACGCTCTGGTTGCAACCCTGCACGTACATCAGCCAGCTGCCCAAAGCCATCGGCTTGATGGTAACTTCGGGGTTGTTGACGTCGGGGCAGGAGTAAGCGCCCGATTCGGCCTGCTTCCAGACCTGGCCGTTGTCGAGGGTGAACACGCTGTTGCCGCCCCAGCCGCTGAAGCGCCCGACCATGTGGGCGGTGAATTTCCCGCGTGGCTGGTTGTCCGGGTAGAACACCGGTTTGCCGCTGGCGTCGACGGCCTTTATCTGGACCCGCTCGTGGGTACGCAGCCAGTCGTCGAGGTTTTGCAGTTCCTGCGGCGTCAGCTTGTCGAGGCCGGCTGCCTTGAAGTCGGCAGCCGACATGCGTTCCTCGAGCGAGGAGAATTGCTGCGCCATGACGGGCAGGGCGGCGAGGAGTATGGCCAGTGCGGCCGGCAACATCAGTCGTGTGCGCATGGTGGGCGATGATAGCAGTGCCCCATGCCGATGGCACAGGGAAAATGAGACCAACTAATTACACTGGTTGCCTTTCACCAGCCTTTCCAGATCGCATCGCTTCGGAGTGAAATAGCCATCCAGATGCCACGTCCAGATTCAAATGCGACGATTCTCGACCAGGTCCGGCCATTGCTGGAAGACCTGCCCGTGGCTGAACGGGCGCTCTGGAAGGACACGGATGCACTATTGCGGGGACTCGGGTGTGATGACGATACGCGGGTCGCGGCGGCGTGGTATGCGGTCGCCTGCGTGCAGCCCGCGGCCTGGGAACAGGCGGCAGCCGGCGCTTCCGAATCGCTGCGGCGCCTGGTCAGTGGACAGCAACAGGCGGAACGGGTCTGGGCGCTGCATGCGGCACACGGCGCTGGCGGCGGCGCCGAAGGCTTGCGCCGGCTGCTGCTGGCGATCATCCGCGATCTGCGCGTGGTGTACCTGTTGCTGGCCCGGCAGCTCGCGCGGATGCGTGCAGCGTCAGGCTTGCCGGAGTCGGATCGCAGCGCGTTGGCACGCCTCACCCGCGACATCCACGCGCCGCTGGCCAACCGGCTCGGCATCGGCCAATGGAAATGGGAGCTCGAAGACCTCGCTTTTCGCTACCTGCAGCCGGATGTCTACCGCCGGATCGCCGAATTGCTGGACGAACGCCGCGCCGATCGCGACGCCTGGATCGCGCGCTGCACCACGGCGTTGCGCGATGCGCTGGCCGCGCAGGGTGTTGTGGCCAGCGTCAACGGCCGCGCGAAACACATCTATTCGATCTGGCGCAAGATGCAGCGCAAGCAGGTCGGATTCGGCGATCTGTATGACATCCGTGCGCTGCGCGTGATCACCGGCAGCGTGGCCGACTGCTATGCCGTGCTCGGCGTGGTGCATGCGTTGTGGCCGATCATCCCGCGCGAGTTCGATGACTACATCGCACGGCCCAAGGGCAACCACTACCGCTCGTTGCACACCGCCGTGATCGGGCCGGACGGCAAGGTGCTGGAAGTGCAGATCCGCACCGAAGAAATGCACCGCGGCGCGGAACTCGGCGTGGCCGCGCACTGGCGCTACAAGGAAGGTGGCTCCGGCGACGTCGCCTACCAGGCGCGCATCGAATGGATGCGAAAACTGCTGGAAACGCGCGCCGAGGGTGAAGATGACAACGCGCTGGCGGCTGAACTGCGCGCCGAGTTGGCGGAGGATCGCGTCTATCTGTTGACCCCGAAGGGTGAAGTGATCGACTTGCCGGCGGGCGCGACCGTGCTCGATTTTGCGTACCACGTGCACACCCTGGTGGGGCACCGCTGCCGCGGTGCCAAGGTCAACGGTCGCATCGTGCCGCTGACCTGCAAACCGGTCAGCGGTGATCGGGTGGAAATCCTCACCGCACGCGAACCTGCACCCAGCCGCGACTGGTTGTCGCCGCAGGCCGGATATCTCACGACCGCCAGCGCGCGTGGCAAGTTGCGGGCGTGGTTCCGGCACGAAGGCCTCGGCGCGCGCCTGGCGGCTGGCCGGCAATTGCTGGAGCGTGAGGCGCGCCGGTTGACGGCCAGCCCCGATGTGCTCGAACGCTTGCCCGGCAAGCTCGGGCGCAAGAGCCGCGACGACTTGCTGGCGGCGCTGGCGCTGGGCGAGATCGGTGTCGCGCAACTCTCGCAGGCCATCCTCGAGTTGCAGGCGCCGGCAGCGGACGCACGCACGCAGCCTCGCGTACGCGCACCGCGTGGCGCCGCGCACGCCGCGCAACGGCCAGGCACATTGACGGTCGATGGCGTCGGCAATTTGCTGACCACGCTGGCGCGCTGCTGCCGGCCGCTGCCGGGGGACGCCGTCATCGGTTTCGTGACGCGTGGGCGCGGCGTCACCGTGCATCGGTCCGATTGTCCGGCCTTGCTGCGCCTGCGTGAACGCAGCGCCGAGCGGCTCGTGGATGTGCGCTGGCAAAGTGCGCCCGACCGCGCCTACGAGGTTGCCATCGGCGTGACCGGCTACGACCGTCGCGACCTGCAGCGCGACGTGACCGACGCCATCGCCGACAGCGGCGCGCGGATCGTCGCCTCGGAAAGCCGCAGCCAGCGCGACCTCGGCGAACTGTCCATGCACTTCACCTTGCGCTTGCGCGACTATGGCGAACTGTCGGCGTTGCTGGTGAAACTGGGTGCCTTGCCGAACATCACCGACGTGCGCCGGCTGGCCGCCGGCTGAATGCGCGATCGCGGGCGCGGGCGGCGCCGCGGCCGGCTGCTAGAATCAAGCGCGATCGCGAGGCCCGATGCGGGTTGAACCACGCATGCCGTGCCGCGGTCTCACCCACGACGCATCGAGGTGCCGGGAGTTGTTCCGGCCATGGATCAACATGAACGGCCGGAACGACTCCACCAACTCCCGGGATGTTTCCCGCCGCACCGAACCGGTGCTGGGCAGTCTCGACCAGCTCGATACCGGCAACGATGTACGCACACCACGCACTGGCCGCGCCGCTTCGAAACCGGCCGCGCGCGCGCCGTTTTCGGCTGCCGATGCTCGCCATCGGCATGGCCGGATTTCCAGATCACATCGTGGCCTGTGGATCACGGCCGTCATCGTCGTGGTGCTGGCCGGCGTGGGTGCGCTGGCGTGGACGAACCAGTCCACCTTGCGTTCGTGGTTGCCGCAAACCCAATTGAACACCTTGCTGACGCGTGCCGATCAGGCCCTGGCTGCCGGTGACTTGACCGGCGGCCCGGCCAGCGCACGCGACCTGTACGTTGCCGCGCGGGCGCTCGATCCGGACAACGAGCGTGCGCTCACCGGGCTGCAAAATGTCGGCAACGCGGAGCTCGCGCAAGCCAGGGCGGCGTTGCAGAAGCACGATTACGCCAAGGCCCGCGTCGCACTCGAAGAAGCGCGCAGCCTGCTCGGTGGCGGCGCCGGTGTCGATGCGGTGGATCAAGCCCTGACGCAGGCGGTGCTGCACAACGCCAACACCGACGTGCTGGTCAGCCAGGCGCGCGCGGCCCTGGCCAATGGCCGCATCGACGGGCCGGTTGGTGCGGCCGCGTTGTTCGACAAGGTGCTTGCGGGCGACCCGCAGAATGCGGTGGCGCGGCACGGCATGAATCAGGTCGGCAACTTGCTCGCGAGCCGCATCCAGACGCAGCTCGGCAACCACGATCGCGCGGGCGCGAAGCAGAGCCTGTCCGACCTCTCCAGCCTGTTGCCGCGTTACGCGCAGTTGCCGGATCTGCGTGCCGCGGTCGCGCAGGCCGATCGCGATGCTGTCGCGCAGCGCGATCAGGCGCTGGCGCAGGGCGAAGCCGACCTGCGTGCAGGCCGCCTGACCGGTGGCGACGACAATGCGCTGGCGCAATTCAAGGCGGTACTGGCAGCCGATCCCGGCAATGCCAGGGCGCAGGCGGGGCTTGGTCAAGTTGCGGCGGCACTGATCCTGCAGGCCAATGCCGCGCTGGACTCGGGGCACCCGCAGCAGGCCAAGGCGCTGCTCGACCAGGCGGCAACGCTGGCGCCACAATCGGCGGATCTCGCCGCGGCGCGCTCGCGGCTTGCCGCGGGTTCTGCGGATGCCACACCAACGTCGCATGGCAGTTCGCCGGTCAGTCCGGCACAGTCGGCCAAGGTGGCGCGACTGGTCGCGCAGGCACAGGCCGCCGCGCGCAGGGGCGAGATCATGCTGCCACCGGGCGCGAGTGCGTACGACCTTTACCGCACGGCGCTCGGCATTGATGGCGACAACGCGCAGGCGCAGGCCGGCTTGCGCGCCTTGCCGGGCGTCACCCGCCAGCACTTCAAGCGGGCACTGCAGGACGGCAACCTCGAGCGTGCCCACGACATGCTGGCGACCCTCGACCAGCTCGATCCGGGTGATCCGGTGTCGATGACGATGCGGCACCAACTCGGCAGCGCCTGGCTCGACCGCGCCGACCACGACGCGATGCTCGGTCGAACCGCGGCAGCGCGCGCGGCTTTGGAAGATGCCCGCCGGCTGGTCCCGCAGGACCCGCGCATCAGCGAGGTCAGTGCGCGCATCCGCCACAACAATTGAACGCCGGATGCGTGCATCCCGTGCGGGGTGCCCGGCGCGTCCGCGCGCTGCGCGGGCATGCGATGATCCGTGATTCGGCGCTGGCCCGGATGTGGATCGAGATGGACGAAGATCGCGACAAGCGATGTGCGTGGCGCGACGGCACGGTGCTGGTGCTCGGCGCCAGCAGCCAGATCGGTTTTTTCCTGCTGCCGGCGCTGGTTGACGCGGGCGCAGGCGTGACGGCCTTGTCGCGCCAACCACAGGCCGCCGTGCGCGGCGTCAACTGGTTGCAAGGCGCCTTGCCGGATCCGCCGTCCGATGCCAATGCTGCCGAATCGATCTGTTGCTTCGCGCCGCTCGATGCCCTGGCCGCGTGGCTGGAATCGGGAGCTGCGCCACGCCTCGCCCGGGTGGTGGCCACCAGTTCGATGAGTGCGGAAAGCAAACAGGCCTCGCCGGTCGCCGCCGAACGCGCGCTCTCGCAGCGGTTGCGCGACGGCGAAGCGGCGTTGGCGAACGTGTGCAGCCGGCGCGGAATCGACTGGACGGTGTTGCGGCCAACCTTGATCTACGGCGCCGCGCGCGATCGCAGCCTCACGCCATTGGCGCGGCGCGCGGCGCGCTGGCGGGTATTCGGTTTGCCGGCAGGATCCGGAATGCGCCAGCCCGTGCACGCGCAAGATGTCGCGAGCGCGGTGCTGCGCGCGCTGGACGGCACCGCAGCGGGGCGCGTGCTTCCGATCGGCGGTGGCGAGCGGCTGCCTGCAAGCGCCATGTTCGCGCGCGTGCGTGCGAGCCTGCCGATGCGTAGCGTGCCGCTGAGGGTTCCATTGTTCGTGGTACGCGCGGCGGCGCGCTGCGCGCCGCGGTTGCGTGGTCCGCTGACGCGGTTGCAGCAGGACTTGATTGCCGACAACGGTGATCTCGAGCGCTTGCTCGACGTGCATCCGCGCGGATTTCATCCTGACCGATCGTGCTGGGGACTTTGATGGCGCCACCGGAGCGGCGACAATCGCCGGGCATGCACCGGCAATCCTCCAACGTGGTTCAACGCTTGCGCGCCGGATGGCAGCGTGACTGATGCTGCAACACCGGCGGCCGGGCGCGCGGCGGATGTCTGCGCGATCGTGGTCACGCACCGGCCCGATGTCAGCGTGCTCGCGGAAGCCCTGGCCGCGCTCACGCCGCAGGTCGGCAGCGTGGTGGTGGTCGACAACGCGACCACCGACCCGGCCTTCCATGATGTTTGCGCCAATTACCACGGCATGCAGGTGCTTGCACTGCCCGACAACCTGGGGCTCGCGCATGGCCTGAATGCCGGCATCGAGCATGCGCGCAGTTTGCCGGGCGTGCGGCATGTGCTGCTGATGGATCAGGACAGCACGCCGGATTCCGGAATGGTGCCGGCGCTGCGCGATGCGCTGGACCGCCTCGCTGCGCGCGGCCAGGTCGGCGCCGTCGGCCCGCGTTTCCGTGATCCGCGCGAGCTTGCCGACGCGCCGTTCGTGCGGATCGGGTTTCCGCTCAACCGCAAGTTGCGCTGTGCCGGCGGTTGTGCGGAAATCCGTTGCGATTTCCTGATCAGTTCCGGCTGCATGATTCCGCTGGCGGTACTCGATGAGATCGGTGGCATGGACGCTGCGCTGTTCATCGACAACGTCGATCTCGACTGGTGCTTTCGCGCGTCGGCGGCGGGCTTCGCGCTGTATGGAATCTGCGCCGCGCGCATGCGTCATCGCCTCGGTGACCGCCGCCGCCGGGTTCCGGGCTTCGCGCGCGGCATCGTGGTGCACCCGCCACGGCGCCTTTACTACATCATGCGCAATCGCGTGCTGTTGTACCGCCGGGGCTACACGCCGGCGCGCTGGATCGCGCAGGACATCCCGCGCCTGTTTTCCAAGCTGTTGCTGTTTTCGACGTGGGTGCCGCCGCGCGGCGCCAACTTGCGCAGCATGCTCGCAGGGTTGCGCGCCGGCCTCGCCGGTCGCACCACGCCGCCACCGTCAAGTTAGCCCGACGGTTTCGCGTTCCAGGTCTTCGAACGATTTCCAGCGATTGACGATCGCGCAGAACATCTCGGCCGTGCGTTCGGCGTCGTACACCGCCGAATGCGCTTCATCGGCGTTCCATTCGTAGCCGGCCGCCTGTACCGCGCGCGACAGCACCGTCTGGCCGTAGGCGAGGCCGCCCAAGGTCGCAGTGTCGAAGCACGAAAATGGGTGGAAGGGATTGCGCTTGTGGCCCGTGCGTTGCACTGCCGCGTTGAGGAAACCGAGATCAAAAGCGGCGTTGTGACCGACCAGGATCGCGCGCTGGCAGCCATTGGCCTTGATCGCTTCGCGCACCGGTTTGAAGATCAGGTCGAGGGCCGCGCGCTCGGGCACCGCGCCGCGCAGCGGATGGTCGGGATCGATGCCGTTGACTTCCAGCGACTTCGGGTCGATGTGCGAGCCGGGAAACGCTTCGACGTGGGTGGATACGACCGGCTCCGGCGAGAGCACGCCGCTGGCGTCCATGCTGACGACCACGGCGGCGATTTCCAGCAGTGCATCGCCGCGGGCGTCGAAGCCGCCGGTCTCGACGTCCACCACGACCGGCAGGAAGCCGCGGAAACGCGTGGCCATGCGGGCCGCGTAGTCGTCGATCTGCTTGTGCATCCGCGCAGGATAACAGTTGCTGCACTGCCCCCGTGAATGCGCGTCAAACGGTCTTGTGCTTGTACGCGCAGAGGTCGCGGATCGGGCACTCCGGACATTTCGGCTTGCGCGCGATGCACACGTAACGGCCGTGCAGGATCAGCCAATGGTGTGCGCCGGGCTTGAACTCGCCGGGCACCACCTTGAGCAGCTTGTCCTCGACCGCGCGCACGGTCTTGCCGGGCGCGAGGCCGGTGCGGTTGCAGACGCGGAAGATGTGGGTGTCGACGGCGATGGTGGGTTCACCGAATACGGTGTTCAACACCACGTTGGCGGTCTTGCGGCCGACGCCCGGGAGCGCCTCCAGTTGCTCGCGGCTGCGCGGGACCTCGCCACCGTGGCGATCGAGCAGCAGCGCGCACATGGCAACGATGTGCTTGGCCTTGCTGTTGAACAGGCCGATGGTGGAGATGTAACGCTTGAGGCCTTCTTCGCCAAGGGCAAGGATCGCCGCCGGCGTGTTGGCCACCGGGAACAGGCGTTTCGTGGCCTTGTTGACGCCGACGTCGGTTGCTTGCGCCGACAGGATCACCGCCACCAGCAGCTCGAACGGCGTGCTGTATCGCAGTTCGGTAGTCGGCGACGGGTTCAGTTCGCGCAGGCGGCGGAACAGTTCAAGTGTGTCGGTTTGTTTCATGCGCAGCGGCTGTTGTGGACAGTCAGGCCCGGGGAGGCCTTTCCCATGTTCAAGAATTTTTGTCGTCCGGGGTTGCCGGAGAGTTGGTGGCGCGGCGAGCAGGGACGACCGCACGAATTTTGGCGCGGCCGCGGGCGATCGCGGCGAGCACGTCGGCGTGGCTGATGGTCTGGACGGGTTGCGTGGCAATGTCGAGCTTGCCGCGGCTCCGGGATGCACGCGCTTCGCGCTCGCGGGTGAGGCGCGCGTTGCGGGCGAGGAAGTGTTCACGCGCGGCGTCGGGCTGCGCTTGCCGGGGGATCGCGGGCACCGGCAGCATCGCGATGCAATCGACCGGGCAGGGCGGCACGCATCGCTCGCAGCCGGTACACAAGTCGGCGATCACGGTATGCATCAGCTTGCTGGCGCCGACGATGGCGTCGACCGGGCAAGCCTGGATGCATTTGGTGCAGCCGATGCAGACGGCCTCGTCGATCACCGCAACCCGCGGCGGCAGTTCCTCGCCGCATGCGGGATCGAGCGGCACCACCGGTTGCCCGGTGATCTGCGCCAACGCACGCACCCCGTCCATGCCGCCGGGCGGACAGCGATTGATCGCCGCAGCGCCGCGCGCGATGGCCTCGGCGTACGGGCGGCAGGCCGGATAGCCACAGCGCGTGCACTGGGTCTGCGGCAACAGCGCGTCGATGCGGTCGACGAGATTTTCGGGTGAGCCGGTGCTCATCGTGCAATTGTAGTCGGCGGCTGGCTGCACGCTGCGCATGCGCGGCGCTATGCTCGCCCGGCTGCAACGTCGCAGCGCACCGGAATCCCCGATGGCCGTCTTCGCCGAACTGCGCGCGCTCGACCGCACCCAGCGGCACACCGTTGCCGCCACTTTCCTTGGCTGGACCCTGGATGCGTTCGACTATTTCCTGCTGGTGATGGTGATGCCGGCGGTGGCGAAAAGCTTCGCCGTGCCGATCAAGGATGTGGCCTTCGCGCTGCTGCTGACGCTGGCGTTCCGGCCCCTGGGTGCGCTCATTTTTGGCCGGCTCGCGGATCGCCATGGCCGGCGCCGGATCCTGATGCTCGACGTCACCTTGTATTCGGTATTGGGCCTGGCTTGCGCCTTCGCGCCGTCGCTTGCGGTATTGCTGGTGTTGCGCGCGTTGTTCGGCATCGCCATGGGCGGCGAGTGGGGCATCGGCGCGTCGCTGGCGATGGAATCGATTCCGCCGAAATCGCGCGGCATCGTGTCGGGCATCCTGCAATCGGGCTATCCGTGCGGCTATCTGTTGTGCGCGGTCGCTTACGGATTGCTGTTCAATTCCATCGGCTGGCGCGGCATGTTCGTGCTCGGCATCCTGCCCGCGTTGCTGGTGTTGTACCTGCGCCGCAGCGTGCCGGAATCGCCGGTGTTCGTGCAGCGCGAACAGGCGGGCGTGCAGCGCGGCTGGTTCGAAGCGATGCGTGGCCATTGGAAGCTGCTCGTCTACATGATCGTGACGATGGCGGTGTTCAATGCCTTCAGCCACGGGTCGCAGGACATCTATCCCACCTTCCTGCAGGTGCAGCGGCACTACGACACCCACATGAAGAGCGTGTTGACGATCATCCTGAATCTCGGTGCGCTGGTCGGCGGGATCACCTTCGGCGCCTGGTCCCAACGCATCGGCCGGCGCCGCGCGATGACGATTGCCTGCGTGCTGGCGCTGCCGGCGATTCCATTGTGGAGTTTCGGCGGCTCGACCGTGCTGCTCGCGATCGGGGCGTTCTGGATCCAGGTCGCGGTGCAGGGCGCGTGGGGCGTGGTACCGGGCTACCTCAACGAGCTGTCGCCCGACGACGTGCGCGGCACCCTGCCGGGTTTCGCCTACCAGCTCGGCAACCTGCTGGTGGCGTGGGCGGCGTATGCAATGACCGCGATCGCGGAAGCCCGCGGCGGCGACTACGCCGGCGTGCAGGCGGTGTGGATCGCGGTGGTCGCGGTGTTGCTGGCGTTGTTGACCTGGTTCGGGCCGGAGTCCCGCGGCGCGCGCTTTGGTGTGACGGACGCGCCCGGTGCCGCTAACATTCCCGGTTCGCAAGTCTCGACGTGACCCCAACCATGCGCTCCGAAAACAATTCCGTGGTGAGTTTCCATTACAGCGTGCGCGATGCCGCCGATGCCGCGGCCGAGCCGTTCGACGATTCACGCAAGCGCGGCGAGCCGATGCTGGCGCTGCTTGGCCACGGGCAGCTGGTGCCGGGCGTGGAGAAGGCGCTGGCGGGCCGCGAGGCGGGCGAGAACTTTGAAATCGACATCCCGCCGGAAGACGCCTACGGCGTCTATCAGGACGGCCTGCTGCAGCGCGTGCCGAAGAAGTATTTCCGCAACGCGCAGCAGTTGAAGCCCGGCATGACCACGGTGTTGCAGACCCGCGAAGGCGGCCAGCGCATGGTGATGGTGCACAAGGTCGGGATGACGTCGATCGACGTCGACCACAACCACCCGCTGGCGGGGAAAACCCTGCACTTCGCGATCGAAATCATCGAGGTGCGCGCCGCCGCGCCGGAAGAGCTGCAACACGGGCATGCGCATCCGGGCGACGGGCACGCACACGGCTGACACGGTGTTCCGCGCAAGCAGGTGAGCGGGACCGCTCGCGCAAGCTCAGAAGAAGATCTTTTTCCGTTGCTTGCGGCGCTTGCGCCAGGCGTCCAGCGAGAGTCCGCCCGGCCCGTGCACGGTCAGCGCAAGGAAGCCGCCGGCGATCGCGATGTTCTTCATGAAGTTGATCCACTGCGCGTGGTCGGCGAAGTTGTTGTGGAAGATCACCGCGGCCAGCACGGTGAACACCAGCAAGGCCGCCGCGGCCCAGCGGGTCAGGAACCCGCAAAGCACGGCCAGGCCGCCGCCGAGTTCGACGAAGATCACCAGCGGCAGCAATCCCGGCGCGATGCCGTGTGCGCCCAGCGCGGCGGCGGTGGCGTGGTAGGCCATGAGCTTGCCGATCCCGGACAGGATGAAGATCAGCGAGAGGGCGAGGCGGGCCAGCAGCAAGGTGAAGTTCTGCATCATGGCTTCCGTAGTGGCACCGGCAGCGCGTTCGCGGCCGGCTTGCGGCGCATGCCGCAGGTGTGGATCAGTTGGCTGTCAGCGCAGCCCGCACGGACGGCGCCAGCACGCGCTTGGCAAACAGATAATGGTCGCGCCAATAGTAGCCGTCCAGCCGGTCGAGGCGCACGGTACCGCCGGTGTCGGGGGCGTTCACGAAGCGGCCGTTGCCGACGTAGATGGCAACATGGTTGACGCGATGATGATGTCCGAAGAACAACAGATCGCCGGGCTGCAGGTCGTCGCGCGGAACCTTCGGTGCGTCGAGCGCGGCCATTGCACGTGACGTGCGTGGCAGGCTGATGCCGGCCTGGGTGCGAAACACGTAGGCGACCAAGCCGCTGCAATCGAATCCGGATGTGGGCGTGTTGCCACCCCAATGGTACGGGGTGCCGACCAGGCTGATGGCGCGGAACAGGACGTTGTTGGCAACGCTGGATGGCGGTGCCGGCGGCACGCTGGAGCAGGCCGCAAATACCAACAGGGTGAGCAATGGCAGGAGGCGCAGGTGCCGCCACGCCGCCTTCAAGACGTAGCCCTACGGTCGGGCCGCGTTGCGGCGTCGGCGGGAGTCGGTTTGGCGTGGGGGGGTACTGGCATCGAATCAACGCGCTCGGCGGCGGCCCGGCGGATTCGAAGGTAACCGATGCCGCCAATCGCGTCCAGCGTGCGGGCGGCTGGCAGAACATGCGCCGCGCGAATGTGCGCGGCGCGGCCATGCAGACCGGTGCAGATGGACCGGTTCAGGCGACGCGATGGTGCAGGCGGTCGGCCGGTTCGGCGTGTTCGGACAACGAGCGCTCGAACTCGATGGTGCGCTGACGGGCGGCTTCCACCGCGGCCGGCGGCACCGAACGCTCGTCGAGGCAACGCGCCAGCACCGCGCGATGGTAGTCGTTGAAATCCGGATCGCGGTTGGCTTCGTCCAGCGCCGCCATCAAGGTCGCCATCCAGCCGGCGCCGGGGGCGCGGAGCATGAGGAGGATCTCGGGTACGCTGCAGAATGCGGTGTCGTTGGTGGCGCTCATGGGGGACTCCCTCTGTTTTCAGGTAATTTCCAAGCAGGAATGATGCCAACCGCCATGGGACGCCGGAAAGCCGTGGGGGTGGTTGGTCGCGGGGTCAGGTTTCGGCCCGGATTTGGCAGCCCACGAACGGTTGCCGCAGCGGCGAACTGCGCCGATGGGCGCAAAGTGACGTGATCCGGCAGGGCCACGCTTTACACCGGGTTTACACTTGCCCGGATGGATGCCAAGCACAGCGATGCCCTGATCCTCGGCGGTGGCGTGATCGGCCTTTCCTGCGCCCTGATGCTGCGGCGCCGCGGCATCGGCGTGCGCGTACTCGAACGCGGCGAGGCCGGCTGCGGCGCCTCGCACGGCAACTGCGGCACCTTGACGCCCAGCCACGCGATTCCGTTGTCGGTGCCGGGGATGCCGTGGAAGGCGCTGCACTGGATGTTGCGCCGCGATGCGCCGCTGTACGTCAACCCCACGCCCGATTGGGAGCGCTGGCGCTGGCTGTTTGGCTTCATGCGCCAGTGCACGCTCGATACCGCCCGCCGTACCGCGGTGGCGCGTGCGGCGATCCTGCAGCGTTCGTGGTCGCTGTTGCCGCAGGTGCTTGCCGAAGAGGGCATCGAGTGCGAATACAGCGCGTCCGGCAACCTGTTCGTGTACCGCGACCCGCGCGCGTTGGCGCATGACCGCGCCGACATTGCGTGGCTGCACGAACTCGGCATCGCGGCAGAAGAGCTGGCGGGCGACGCGGTGCAACAGATGGAACCGGCGCTGCTGCCCGGCGTGGTCGGTGGCGTCCTGCACGCCGACGACGCGCAATTGCGGCCGGACCGGCTGGTTGATGGTTTGGCGCGCCGGGTGCGTGAACTTGGCGGCGTGATCGAGAGCGGGGCGGACATCCAAGGGTTTGCCTGCAGCGAACGCCAGGTGCGCGGTGTCAAGACGTCGCGCGGCGAGTTCAGCGGGGAACAGGTGGTCATGGCGCTTGGCGCGTGGACGCCACGGGTCGCCCGGCAGCTGGACCTGGACGTGCCGATCCAGCCCGGCAAGGGCTATTCGATCACCATGTCGCGGCCCGACCCTTGCCCGCGCCGCGCGCTGGTGTTGCGTGAGCCGAGTGTGTGCGTGACGTCGTGGGGGTCGGGCTACCGGCTGGGCAGCACCATGGAATTTTCCGGCTTCGACGAGCGCCTCAACCGAACCCGCATCGACGCGCTGCGGCGCGGCGCGCGCGCCTACCTGCGTGCACCGCTCGGTGGCGAGCTGCGCGAAGAATGGTGGGGCTGGCGGCCGATGTGCGTCGATGAATTGCCCTTGATCGGTCCGCTGCGGCGCTGGAACAACCTGCTGCTCGCGACCGGCCACGGCATGCTCGGCGTGAGCATGAGCGCGGCCACCGCCGAACTGGTGACATCATTGGTGACAGGGGACACGCCAACACTCGATCCTCGTCCGTACGCGCCGACGCGCTTCGCGGATCTGTGACGTGCAAGCGAAGCCAGCAGCGTTGAACGCGGAATGACACGGGACAACGGCAGATCGCATTCGCATCGAACGCTTGTGGTTCTTTCCCGCCGCATGCAGCGGGACCGCAAAAGCACTCACCACGGATTTGCACGGATGAGCACGGATTGAGCAAGAATAATCCGCGTCAATCCGCGTCGGATGCTTCCGGATCCTTGCGCTCCGGTGCGGCATCGGCCATCGACGCGTGCAGGCGCATCCAGTTCGATCACTTTTCATCTGTGTGTATCCGTGCAAATCCGTGGCAAAGGCTCTTCCCGATGCGTATCCGCAGGCACCGAGGCCGATTCATCCACGATCCGGACACAGGATATCCACAGGGTTTTCGTATCGTGCGGTGAGACGCGTCCGCGTATGATCGCTGGCATGTCGAAGCCGAAAGCTGTCGTGCGCCCATGAGCGCCGTTCTCCCGGAACGCAATCCGCCGCCGCGCGTCGATGTGTTGCGCGTGCCGCCGCATTCCATCGAAGCCGAGCAGTCGGTGCTGGGCGGGCTGATGCTGTCGGGCGAGGCTTGGGACCAGGTCGCCGACCGCCTCACCGAGGAAGATTTCTACCGCCGCGAGCATCGCCTGATATTCCGCGCGATCGGTGACCTCGCCAGCGCCAGCAAACCCTGCGATGCGGTGACCCTGGGCGAATGGTTCGAGCGTCATGGCGAAGCCGGCAGCGTCGGTGGCGCCGCCTACCTCGCCGAGCTTGCCAACAACACGCCCAGCGCCGCCAACATCAAGGCCTATGCGGACATCGTCCGCGACAAGGCGGTGTTGCGACAGCTGATCGAGGCCGGCACCCGGATTGCCGGCGACGGCTTCAATCCGGAAGGGCGCAACACGCCGGAGATCCTGGAAGCCGCCGAGCAACGCGTGTTCAAGATTGCCGAGGCCGGCGCGCGCGGGCGCAAGCAGGTGGTGCCGGTACGCGAATCGGTCAAGGAAGCGATCCGGTTGCTCTACGAGCGCTACTCCAACCGCGGCCAATTGAACGGTCTCACCACCGGTTTCAAGGACCTCGACGAACTCACTTCGGGCATGCAGCGGCAGGATCTCGTCATCGTCGCCGGGCGCCCGTCGATGGGCAAGACCGCGTTCGCGCTCAACATCGCCGAAGCGGTGGCGATGCGCGCCAAGCAGCCGGTACTGGTGTTTTCGATGGAAATGTCGGCCTCGCAGCTGGCCTTTCGCTTGATCTCCTCGATGGGCCGGATCAACCAGAAGGAACTGCGCTCGGGCGATCTTGCGGAAGAGGAATGGCCGCGCGTCAGCCAGGCTGCGTCGCTGTTGTCCGAATCGAAAATCTTCATTGACGACACCCCGGCGTTGTCGCCCGGCGAACTGCGTTCGCGCGCGCGCCGCATGATGCGCGAGCATGGGCTCGGCCTTGTCGTCATCGACTACCTGCAGCTGATGCAGGTGCCGGGCAACAAGGAAAACCGTGCGACGGAAATTTCGGAGATCTCGCGCAACCTGAAAGCCATGGCCAAGGAACTGGACGTGCCGGTGATCGCGCTGTCGCAGTTGAACCGCGCGCTGGAACAGCGCAACGACAAGCGCCCGGTGATGAGTGACCTGCGTGAATCGGGCGCGATCGAGCAGGACGCCGACCTGATCCTGTTCATCTATCGCGACGAGGTTTACAACAAGGAATCGAACCACAAGGGCATTGCCGAGATCATCATCGGCAAGCAACGCAACGGCCCCATCGACACGATCAAGTTGACCTTCCTCGGGCAATACACCAAGTTCGAGAATTACGCGCCCGAGGCGTACGTGGGTTCGATGGAGTGAGCGCGTGAGTCGCTCCGCCACCGCGACAATCCATCTCGACGCGCTGCGCGGCAATCTCGCGCGGGTGCGCGAGCTGGCGCAAGGTGCGAAGGTGATGGCGGTGGTGAAGGCCGATGCCTACGGCCATGGACTCGAACGTTGCGCGCGTGCGCTTGCCGGTGCGGATGCGTTCGGAGTGGCCTCGATCGCGGACGGCTTGCGCTTGCGTGCGGCGGGGCACCGCCAACGCATCGTGGTGCTGTCCGGGCCGGATGCGGCAAGCGATCTTGCCGAAATGCGGCGGCTGCGCCTGGAAGCCGTGATCCACCACGAATCGCAGCTCGCGATGCTCGAGGGCGAACACGGCGGCGAGCCGCTCAAGGTGTGGTTGAACCTCGACACCGGCATGCATCGGTTGGGCTTTGCGCCCGCACGTGCGCACGAGGTGCATGCGCGCCTCGCGGCCTTGCCCGCGGTGGACCCGGCCATCGTGCTGATGACGCACTTCGCGGCATCCGATGAATTCGACGTCGACTTCACCGCGCGCCAGACGCAGCGTTTCAGCGAGGCCGCGCAAGGCTTGCCGGCAGAACAATCCCTCGCCAATTCCGCCGCCTTGCTTGGCTGGCCGCAAGCGCGCGGCAACTGGATCCGGGCCGGTGGCCTGCTCTACGGGATGTCCGTCGTCGCGGGCAAGACCGGCGCCGACTTCGGCTTCGCGCCGGCGATGACGCTCACGACACGGCTCGTCGCGAGCAACCGCATCGGCCGTGGCGAGCGCGTTGGCTATGGCTCGACCTGGGAATGCCCCGAGGACATGCAGGTTGGCGTCGCCGCGATCGGCTACGGCGACGGTTATCCGCGCAGCGCGGCATCCGGCACGCCGGTGCTGGTGGACGGCGCGCCCGCCACGGTGATCGGGCGCGTGTCGATGGATTTGCTCACGCTTGACCTGCGGCAGGCGCCCGCCGCACAGGTCGGCGATGTCGTCACTTTGTGGGGGCTGCAACTGCCGGTGGAAACCATCGCCCAACACGCCGGCACGATTTCCTACGAACTCACCTGCGGCGTCACCCGGCGCGTGCTGTTTGCCGAAGATGGAGCCTGACCGTCGATTGATCCGCTAGCGGATTCTTGCCGTTGACAGGGTGCGCTGGCTGCATGAATGTGCCTTGCATATCCCCGGATCCGGGGGCCACTTGGCGTTAGTGTCCATGGAGAAGTCTGTCGTCAGCCTGGATGATCCTGATTGCCTCCCTGCAACTTTGCTGAGGGAGTTGCAGAGTTGTGATCGCCACTTTGCTGCTACAAGCGTCATCGATAGCGTTCAACATGAACCAGCTGTGTCAAATGTCATCGACAGGATCAATGAATATTGTCAAAACAATATGGTCGTTGGGTATCATTTTACTCGCGCCGTCAGAGCGGACATTGAGGCTTCAGGTCTTCAGCCGCGTACCGGCGACGCGATAAGAGAGTCATTTCTGAGCCGCTTCGGTACCCGCTTTTCAGCCGAGCAGCTCAGCCAAATAAGAGAATCCTGGACCAAGTGCTACACACCACAAATGCAGAAGGTCAGGGATAACCGCATTTGGTTCAACTTCACGCGTAAAGCGCTAGACGATTCGGGGGCCGACTTGCTCCTCAGGTTCTACGGCGGTGAGCAAGTCTATTTCTACATCAATGAGCTGCCCGGCGTAGGCGAAGTCTTGTCTTCCATTGGAGAGCCGTTCATTGTCAGGTGTGCGTTGGCACCATCCGAGGCTCACACCATCATTGGAAGGCCGTGGGGCCAAATCGCTGCATCGTCGTATCACCGCAAGGTCAACCCCCACGCGTATCAGGTGGATCAGGATGGCTATCAATTCTCCGATGTGCCGGCTGGTTGCATCGAGTTGCTGCGCATTGAGCCGTAGCATCAAGCTTGAAGCGCACAGGCGTTGGGCCGAACGAAGAGGGTAGTGCCATGCTCACCGGTTCATGTCATTGCGGGGCGGTGAAAATCCAGGTCGAGCGCAAGCCCCGGCGGCTCACGAGCTGCAACTGTTCGATCTGCCGCCGTCACGCCGGCTTGTGGGGTTACTACGACAAGCGCAAAGTGAAGGTTGTGGCGCGCAGGGGTGCGCTGGACCGTTACGTTTGGGGTGACAAGTGCCTGGTACTCTGCCGGTGCGCTACCTGCGGTTGCGTAACGCACTGGCAACCTATCGCTCGCACCGGCAACCGGATGGGTGTGAACTTCCGCAACTTCGACCCATCCGTGATCGAGTCAACGCGGGTCCGGAGATTCGATGGTGCCGATACCTGGAAATTCCTGGACTGAACGGCGCTTCGGTCCTGCGCTGGTGGAGGGGAGGCCTGACAACATGCAAAAGTTCATTCCCGCCAAGAAGCGCATCGATGTCAGCCCTGGAGAATCGGTGCGAATCATCCGCGAGCTGCAAGGCCTTAGCCAAACGCAGCTTGCGTCACTCTGTGGCATTCCGCAAACCACCATTTCCAGCATCGAAACCGGTCGGGTCACCTCGGTGTCGAGCGCGCAAAGGTTCTTGCAACATCGCTCCATTGCCATCCTGCGGTGCTGGTCTTCCCGGGTTGGCAGCTGGATTCTGCCGCTTAGTTTCAAGTTTGAAATGCATGGTGATCAGCGATCATCGCCGTCGGCCGCTGGGTTCAAAAGCCCAGGCGTTTCCTGATCATTGCCTGGCAGCTGGTCATGCCTGCCAGCATGATCGTCTCGTAGTCCGCGTCGCTGCGGCGGTTCGCAGGGGACCACCGGCCGTGGCTCGCCGCGCCGCGCCGTGTTGTTCCCGGAATTGCCGGTACCCTTGCGGTTTCATCTCTTGAGACGCTGCGGGCGCATCCTCGCGTAGTAAGTTGGCATGCCGGATTGGGCGGAGCCGTTCGCGTCCGGGCGCTGCGCGTGGATTGAAAATGCTGCTGGACGATCGTTGGGCCGACTGAGGAACTGTTGCGAATGCCAAAATCATCCAAGGCCAAGACCGCTTACGTGTGCACGGACTGCGGCGCGGAACATCCGAAGTGGCAGGGGCAATGCGAATCCTGCGGGGCGTGGAACACCTTGTCGGCGTTCGTGGTGCAGCCGGCAGTAAAGGCCACGGTCGCGAATCCACGCAGCGCTGGCTATGCGGGCGTTGATGCCGCGCGCGTGCAACCGCTCGCGGGTGTCGCGGGCGAAGTCGAACAGCGGCACCTGATCCGCATCGGCGAACTCGATCGGGTGCTTGGCGGTGGCCTGGTCGAAGGGTCGATCGTGCTGGTGGGCGGTGATCCCGGCATCGGCAAGTCCACCTTGTTGCTGCAGACGCTGGCGGCGCTGGGCGAACGCCTGCCGGGCCTGTATGTGAGCGGCGAGGAATCGCTGGCGCAGATCGCGGCGCGCGGTCACCGGCTCGGGTTGGAGCTGGCGCCTTTGCGGGCGCTGGCGGAAACCTGCGTCGAACGCATCCTTGAGCACGCACACGCGGAAAAGCCGCGGGTGCTGGTGGTCGACTCGATCCAGACCATCTGGACCGAAACCCTGCCGGCGGCACCGGGCTCGGTATCGCAGGTGCGCGAATCCGCTGCGCGGCTGGTGCGCTTCGCCAAGGAAACCGGCACCTGCGTGTTCCTGGTGGGGCACGTCACCAAGGATGGCGGCATCGCTGGTCCGCGCGTGCTCGAACACATGGTCGATGCGGTCCTTTATTTCGAGGGCGAGATCGGTTCGCGTTTCCGGGTGTTGCGCGCGTTCAAGAACCGCTTCGGTGCGGTCAATGAACTCGGCGTGTTCGCGATGGGCGACAAGGGCCTGCGCGAAGTGCCGAATCCATCCTCGATTTTCCTGTCCGGACACCAGGGGGCGACTCCCGGAAGCACGGTGATGGTGACCCGCGAGGGCACGCGGCCGTTGCTGGTGGAGGTGCAAGCGCTGGTCGATCAATCCAGTCTGGGCAATCCGCGCCGCGTGGCGCTGGGGTTGGAACAAAACCGCCTCGCGATGCTCCTGGCGTTGCTGCATCGCCACGGCGGCGCCGCCGTGTTCGATCAGGACGTGTTCGTCAACGTGGTCGGCGGTATCCGCGTGCAGGAAACCGCGGCCGATTTGCCGGTATTGCTGGCGGTGCTTTCAAGTTTCCGCGACCGCGCATTGCCGGAAAAAACCGTGGCCTTCGGCGAAGTGGGCCTGTCGGGCGAAGTGCGCCCGGTTCCAAACGGTGAAGAACGGTTGAAGGAAGCCGCGCACCACGGTTTCAAACGCGCGATCGTGCCGCTCGCCAACGCGCCCAAGAAAACATCGCGCATCGGTGAGCTGGAAATCGTCGGAGTGGAACGCCTGCGCGACGCGATCGACGCCTGCAGCTGAGCGTTTCGCGGCGGCTCCGGGAAGCGACCTGGCGGGCCGAGTCCGGGCGCACAAATTACCTTGAAGCAAAAGCCCTGACGCAGATCAACGCGGATCAACGCGGATCAAAAGCAATTTTCACCACGGATTTTCACGGATGCACACGGATGACAGCAGAAACGTTTGGTGAGGCCAGGACCTGAGGTTTCCCCACGTATTGTGCATGACATTCAGTCATTTACGACCGCATGTAATGGAAAGGCTCCCTCTCCCCCAACGGTTCCATCGTTGGGGGAGAGGGCTGGGGTGAGGGGGCGAACAGCCGGCTGCTTGCGGAATACTCGCTCAACGCCCAAGCGCGGACCGGATTACTTCGCTCTGAATGCGCTTTCGTTGAACGATCAAGACCCGCCCCCTCACCCAACCCTCTCCCCCGCAAGCGGCGCGGGGGAGAGGGCTTGTCCCT
>DASSNC010000055.1:0-6748 GCA_035688305.1 Rhodanobacteraceae bacterium | reverse complement strand
ATCGGTTTGAGGATGTGCCATGAACGACCTGACCCGCGAAATCCTGGATGTTGATCCCGATCCCACCGAAACCCGCGAGTGGATCGAATCCATTGACGCGGTGATCAACGCCGAGGGCACCGATCGCGCGCACCAGTTGCTGGAGAAGATGGTGGACGAAACCCGTCGCGCGGGCGGGCACCTGCCGTTTTCGCCGACCACCGAATACATCAACACGATCCCGCCGCACCTGGAGGCGAAGTCGCCGGGCGATGCGGCGATGGAATGGCGCATCCGCTCGTTGATCCGCTGGAACGCGATGGCGATGGTGGTGCGCGCCAACCGCCGGCCGGGCGAACTCGGCGGCCACATCGCGAGCTTCGGCTCCTCGGCCACGCTCTACGACGTCGGCTTCAATCACTTCTGGCGCGCGCCATCGGAAGAGCATCCGGGCGACCTGATTTTCTACCAGGGTCATTCGAGCCCCGGCCTGTACGCGCGTTCGTACCTGGAAGGCCGCTTCGACGAGGATCGCCTCGACAACTTCCGCATGGAAGTCGGCGGGCATGGTTTGTCGTCTTATCCGCATCCGTGGCTGATGCCCGACTACTGGCAGACGCCGACCGTCTCGATGGGGCTGGGTCCGATCCAGGCGATCTACCAGGCGCAATTCCTGAAGTACCTGGAAGCCCGCGGCCTGATGCCCAAGACCGACCGCAAGGTGTGGTGCTTCATGGGCGACGGCGAGGTGGATGAGCCGGAATCCCTGGGCGCAATCGCGCTGGCCGGGCGCGAGAAGCTCGACAACCTGATTTTCGTCATCAACTGCAACCTGCAGCGGCTCGACGGGCCGGTGCGTGGCAACGGCAAGATCATCCAGGAACTGGAAGGCGTGTTCCGCGGCGCCGAGTGGAACGTTCTGAAATTGATCTGGGGCTCGTACTGGGATCCGCTTCTTGCGCGCGACACCAAGGGCGTGCTGCGCAGGCTGATGATGGAAACCGTGGATGGCGAATACCAGGCCTGCAAGGCATTCGGCGGCAAGTACACGCGCGAGCAGTTCTTCGGCAAATACCCGGAGACCGCGGCGATGGTCGCCAACCTCTCCGACGACGACGTGTGGCGCCTGAACCGCGGCGGCCACGATCCGCACAAGGTGTACGCCGCCTACCACGCGGCGGTGAACACGCAGGGCATGCCGACGGTGATTCTGGCCAAGACCGTCAAGGGCTACGGCATGGGCGCGGCCGGCGAATCGCAGAACATCGCGCACCAGGCCAAGAAGATGCACCACGATGCGATTCGCGTGTTCCGTGATCGCTTCAACATCCCGATTCCCGATTCGAAGCTGGAAGGCGAAGAGATCGAGTCGGTGCCGTATTACCACCCCGGCAAGGATTCGCCGGAAGTGGAATACATGCACGAGCGTCGCAAGGCGCTGGGCGGATACCTGCCGCATCGCCGTCGCAAGGCCAGCAACCCGCTGCCTGCGCCGGACCTGAAAGCGTTCGACGCGATCACCAAGGGCACCGGCGACCGTGAAATCTCGACGACCATGGCGCTGGTGCGCGGCATGAACCTGCTGCTGCGCGACAAGCAGGTCGGCCCGCGCGTGGTGCCGATCGTGGCCGACGAGGCGCGCACCTTCGGCATGGAAGGCATGTTCCGGCAGATCGGCATCTACACGCCGGAAGGCCAGAAGTACCGCCCGCAGGACGCCGACCAACTTCTGTACTACCGCGAGGCCGAAAACGGCCAGGTGCTGCAGGAAGGCATCAGCGAGGCCGGCGGCATCTCGGCGTGGATCGCGGCGAGCACCAGCTATTCGGTCTCGGACCTGCCGATGCTGCCGTTCTTCATCTACTACTCGATGTTCGGCTTCCAGCGCGTCGGCGACCTCGCCTGGGCCGCGGGCGATTCGCGCGCGCGCGGGTTCCTGATCGGCGGCACCTCCGGGCGCACGACGCTGAACGGCGAGGGCCTGCAGCACGAGGACGGTTCCTCGCACCTGATGGCGGGCACCATCCCGAATTGCCGCGCCTACGACCCGACGTTCTCCTACGAAGTCGCGGTGATCCTGCAGGACGGCATCCGCCGCATGCTGCACGAGCAGGAAGACGTGTATTACTACGTCACCGTGATGAACGAGAACTACGTGCATCCGGACATGCCCGAAGGCTGCGAGCAAGGCATCATCCGCGGCATGTACCTGTTCCGCGACGGCGACCATCCGATGCCGTCGGGATCGCCCACCCCGCAGGCCTCGCCCGACAAGCAGGGCGGCAGCCGCGTGCCCGAAACCGACGGCCCGCATCCGCGCGAAACGAAGGCAAGCGCGAAGGCCGTGGTTGGAAAGAGCAAGAGCGGGGACCAGGGACCGGGGACCGGGGATCGGAAGAAGAGCAAAAGCAAGGCGCCGCGCGTGCAGTTGCTCGGTTCGGGAACGATCCTGCGCGAGTGCATCGCCGCGGCCGAATTGCTGGAGCAGGAATTCGGCGTGGTGGCCGACGTGTGGTCGTGCCCGAGCTTCTCCGAACTGCGCCGCGACGGCTTCGACTGCGAGCGCTGGAACCGCCTGCATCCGGAAACGAAGGACCAGCGCGTGCCGTACGTGACGCAGTGCCTGTCGCAACACGACGGCCCGGCGGTCGCCGCCACCGACTACGTGCGCGAATACGCCGACCAGATCCGCGCGTTCATGCCGCAGGGCAAGCGTTACGTGGTGCTCGGCACCGACGGCTACGGTCGCTCCGACACCCGCGAACACCTGCGTGGCTTCTTCGAGGTGGACCGCTACTGGATCGCACACGCCGCGATCAGCGCGCTCGCCGCCGAAGGCGCGATGAACCCGCAGGACGTCGCCCGCGCGATCAGGCAGTGGAAGCTGGATCCCGAGAAGCCGAATCCACTGACGGTGTGAACGCCCCTAGAGCGTCAGTGCGAGAGTCGATTGCTCCGCACTGGCGCGAATGGCGGGTTGCAGTCCATATCGGCGTATGACCGGCATCGGGATCGGCAAGTTCGCGAGCGATTTCGGTTCAACCTTGATCGCTCCGCCGCCGTATGTCTTGCCGACATGCTTAAGATGGGCGAGCGTTTCCGGATCGGATATGGTTTGCCATAGTCTTTCGATGGAGTCGGGTGTTTCCGAATGCGGATAGACGCAGATGAAGCCGGTCAGCGGAACGGCACCTGCAAGGTTGCGCACGAATCGCGCTGAGCGTCTCCCCAAATAGGTAAAGAGAAAAGCTGGCGGGCGACGCACTTCCATTTTGTACCAAGGATTGCGTTGCGAGATTAGCGCTCGCGCTGGCAAGCCCAGTTCTTGGCCCTCATCCAAATAGTGGCGGAGTGCCGCGGGCAAGCGTTCTTGCGTAATTGAAGGCAGAGACAGCAGCCAAGTGGGCCGGCCGGAGCTATCCAAGCGTTCCAGATCGTCCAGCGTCAAGGTATCGCCCTGCACGTCAGTAGTCTTTCCGACCGCACGCAGGAAATACTCCGGCGGCAGACGTCGGGTTCTAATTTCCTCGCTGCTCAGGAAGAAAAATTCATTGCATCCTGTGGCAACGCCGCGCAGCGTGCTGGCAAATGCGGACAGGGGCAGGGAGTCACCCAGGGCATCGTCGAGATCACGGCCGAATCCACGTTCCAGTGCGCGTTCAATGGGGTAGCGGCACGCAGAGATTTCCGGGCCATTACCTTCCGGCATGTTCCGTCTGACCCACTCTTCAAAAGCCAGCGTCTGTTCGGTGCTGCAGATTGCTTGCATGAAATGAGGACGAGGAGCCGATCGGCGGATGAACAGCACAACAGGATTGGTGTCCACACCCGGAAACGGAGTCGCTTCCGGCGTGAAGCGGACACACGCGTCCACGCAAAACCGGGAGGCGATCCACTCCCACAAAGGGCGCGCAAATATGCCTTCCACTACGTCGGAAGGAACGATGAAAGCAAGCCTGCCGTCTTCGGGCAGCAAATGCAGCGCATGGATCAGCAGGTAAACATGCAGTCCAGCTCGCCCGTCTATGAGCACGCCGCATTCGCTGGCGGCTTGCCTGCGCAAGCGTTGCTTGGTCGCGGAAGACAAGCGGTGATGCCGAATGTACGGCGGATTCGCAATGACGCTTCGACAGTCCCCCAGACTGGTGACGGTGCTGAAGTCCAGAGCCTTCACTCCGTGCAACTCGGATTTCGTGAACCCCAGCTCCGCGAGATTCTGGAGTGCGCCCAGATCTGGTTCAGCACCATGATACTTCCTTGAGAAATCCCAATTCGGGTGAACGGAACGTATCGCCGCGGCAAATGCGCCCGAGCCGACACCCACGTCGTAAATTGGGCCGGCGTTGTACGACACATACCGCACCATTGCCCGCGCCACCCACTGCGGCGTCCAGAACTGACCCCTGTCGCGGAGCAATTCGCGTGCGTGCCATGCCGCTGAACGATTCCGTGCCATCGAACGCCTCGACGTTATTGACTCATAGTCTATGGGAATTTCCCCGCTCAGCCAATAGTGTCGCAACCGACACAGGGGTCAAGTAGGGCGATCGCTCGAATGGATGTAAGACTTCGCTTCGGCAAGCGGGTCAGGGATTTGCGTGCCCGCCGCGGTCTCACTCAGGAGGCGCTTGCCGCCGCCTCAAAGCTGCACGTCACTTACATCTCTTCGCTTGAGCGCGGGCATCGCAACCCTTCCTTGCAGACGTGTCGCGCCATTGCCAGTGCGCTGAACTTCAGCCTGTCAGAGCTGTTTCGGGACCTCTGAACATGACCAAGCGGCGTGGGCGTGGCGTTGACTTCAATCATCGGTTTGCGACCAGCCGGTGGGCCGAAGACTTGCTGGCCATGGCTCTGAACACGCACCCCACCGGACTGTGTTGTACTCGTCTAGGCTTGTCACAGATTTCCGAAGATGGCGATCCACTTGACGACGATACCGATGTCAAGGAACCCGATTTGCTCGTGTTCGAGCGCGCGGTATTGACATCAGCTGATTTCGACTTGCTAGCTCACACTGACCTGACAACCCTGCGAGCTTCGCAGATCCAATCCGACGCAGCCTTGATGAAGATTTTGCGCAAGGCGTGTGCGGCGATTGAGGTTGAATTTTCGCCCTATCAAGCAGCTGAAATGAATGGTCGGAACTGGAAGCCAAGAACTCAGGCCGACTTTGATCGCCGCGCTTACAAGCACGCCAATCCGCCCGTAGCGCCAAATATCTGGGTGAAGCTGGAGGACTTGCCTCGGCTGCAAAGATGGCAGCAGCGCTTTGGCGTCCCGATTGCCATTGCGCATCTCTTTGATCAGGAGGCTTTCGCGGTGGACTTGCGCACCATTGTTGATTTCGAAGATTCCTTCCCGAGCGACCCGCAAGTTCAGAGAGAGCTTCAGCTGAGAAGTGGCATCTTTCGAAAACTGCAATCTTATGATCGGGTGGATGCGCAAGGAGCAGGAGAGAAGAAGATTGTCTTTGTAGTCACTCCATCTGCCGCGCTCAAGGTGGGGGATATCACGGGGGTGAACGTTTCGGCTCAGCTGGGCTTGAGCAGGTCAAAGAAGTACGTGGCTCAGATCATTTTCGAAGACGGCAAGTTCTCTCTCGATCAGGCCTTCATCGCTCATCTACGCCAAATGCGTGGTGACGTGCGCAATTGAGGTCGCGGGGGCTTTACTCCGAAAGCGCGGTCTGGATCGCCTCCAGCGCATGCCCGCGGGTTTCCACCCCTGCGCGCAGCAAGAGTATCGCGGAAAGCACCATCGGCACGGCGATCGCCAGCGCGGAGATCGCGAGGTGGTCGAACAGCCCGAGCACGCCCAGGCCCGCGCCGAGGATGCCGCCCGCTTTCGAACTCGCCGCGATCAGGCCGGAGCCGGTGCCGCGCAGGTGCACCGGATAGATTTCCGCCGAGTATGGGATCATCGTCGCGATCACCCCGCTGATGCCGACCAGCAACGCGACTGTGCTGGCGATGGTGATCGTATCGGTTCGCAGTTTCAGCAATGCGATGGCCAGGAAAGCGAGCAACGCGAGCGCGGTCAGCGCGATGAAAAGCACCAGGGTCCGGATGCTGCTCCAGCGCTGGTACAGCCACACCACCACCGGGATGCCCGGGATCGCCAGCAGGGCGGACTTGGCCAGCAGTGTGCTGGCACCGTGCGCGTCCACGCCCAGTTTCAGCAGGTTGCCGGGCAGCCACAGCATGAAGCCGAAATTCGCGAGGCCCCAGGCCAGGCCGCATACCGCCAGTCCCGCGCTGATCCGCGCATAGCGGCCGCGCAGCAACTGGCGCACTTCGGCGACCGGGTGCACGATTTCGAGGATGTGCGTATCGCCCTCGTCGCCTTCGGCGAGCCGGATCGCGTTGCCGGAGCCTGCGAATCGCGCCAGCACCGCACGTGCCTGCGCGTCCATCCCGTTCCTGGCGAGGAAGCGCGGCGACTCGGGAATGAAGCGGTTGAGGAACACGATCAGTGCGCCGGTCGGCAGGTTCAGCAGCCATAGTGCACGCCAGGAAAAATCCGGTTCCAGCAGCGTCGCCGCGCCGGAGGCGGCGAGATAGCCGGCCGAGGTGCCGATCCCGCCGAGCGCCACCAGCAGCCAGCCGCGGTGCGCGGTGGGTATGGTTTCGGCCATCAGGGTGAACGCGATCGGCAGCATGCCGCCGGCGGCCGCGCCCATCATGAAGCACATCACCAGGTTCCAGTCGTACGAGGGCATCGTGCCGCAGATCGCGGTGCCCATGAACATGATGGCCGAGAGCAGGATCGC
>DASSNC010000139.1:0-14865 GCA_035688305.1 Rhodanobacteraceae bacterium | reverse complement strand
CGACGCATTGCAGCCAGCTGGCGTGTCGCGCGGGTGCGGATCATTTGCCGGCGGGCGCGTCCGCGTCGTCGGGTTCGGGCGGATGCGACAGGTGTACCGCCGCCGCCGTCGTGCGCAGCAACGGCCGGAAGTTGTTGTCGGCAACCTGTTCGCGGCGGAACGCGAGGTAGCGATACGCCGCGTACAGCGCCAGCACGCCGGTCATCAGGGCGAACCAGATTGGCAGTGCCCGCGCACCCATCGCCGTGATCGCGACGCCGACGAGCAGTGGCCCCACTGCCGAGCCGATTCCGTACAGAAGGTAGATGCTGCTGCTGGCGGCCAGCAATTCTTCCTGGGTGAGGTAATCGACGAGGTGCGCGACTACCATCGGGTAGATCGCGAAGGCCATGCCCGAGTACACGAAGATCAACGCGATTGCGGGCAACTTGTCGCCGCCGACCAGCCAGACCAGTATTGCGAGCACACAGGCCAAGGCGCCGACGCCGCTCAAGGCCAGGCGCCGGTCGGTATGGTCGGACCAATACCCCAGCGGCCATTGCAGCGCCGCGCCGCCAAGGATGCCCACCAGCATGTACGTGCTGACGCCGGCGGTGTCGAAACCGATGTCATGCGCGTAAACCGGCGCGAGGCCGTAGAACGCGCCCATCGCCAGGCCCGCCAGCAGCGCGCCGACACCCGCCGTGGGCGCGAGATGGAACAGTCGCCCGAGTTGCAGTCGCGGGATGGACTGTTGCACCGGTTGCTTCTGGCGCGTCAACGCCACCGGCAGTGATGCCGCCATCGCCAGCAGTGCGACGACACTGAACAGCACGAAAGGTTGCCCGTCGATGCGCAGCAGCAGTTGCGCCAGCGCCAGCGCACCGGAGTTCACCATCATGTAGATCGCGAACACCGAACCGCGCTGGCCGACCGGTGCCTGCGCGTTCAACCAGCTCTCGATGATGGTGTAGAGGCCCACCATCATCACGCCGTCGATCAGGCGCAGCAGCAGCCACAGCCACGGCCAGGATGCCAGCGCGTGCAGCAGCGCGACGCCAGCCGCACACGCCGTGCCAAAGGCATAGGCGCGGATGTGACCAATGCGCCGCACCAGCGGCGGAATCGCGATCGTGCCGACCAGGAAGCCGGTGTAATAGATTGCGGCCAATCCACCGAGCAACGCGCCGCTGAAACCGAGCTGGATCCCGCGCAGCGGAATCAGCGTGCCGAGCAGGCCGATGCTCGCCAGCAGGAAGGCCGTGCTGATCAGCAACGAGGCAACGGGACGGAGGGTGCGCAGCATCTCGAATCGCAGGCAGATGGCGTGGGTTGGACCACGAGCGCCCATGATGCCGTGTTCGACGTGGCAGCGACATGCCCACGTGGCGGCAGCGGGGATGTTCCTCTATGATTCCGGCAGCCCAAGGTGACCACCGGCAACGGCCGCTGGTTGAAACGGGAATCCGGTAACGCTGTTCCTTTCATTTGGACGGCCATTCCGGAGCTGCCCCCGCAACGGTAGGCGAGCAGTCGATTCGCACACGGCCACTGTGTCATCCGACACGGGAAGGCGCGGATCGGGAAGGTCATCGAACCTTCGCTCGCGAGCCCGGAGACCGGCCTTTGGCGAGAACGGGACAAGCGGCGGGCTTGTGTCTGGCGCCGCGCGATCCGTGCCGGCACCACCACTCCCATCGCCTGTCCTTCATGCCATCGCAACCGCGCGGGCAGGCGCGGACAGGAGTACTTCGTGAAATTGCATCATCGTTTGCTGGATCTTTCGATCGCGGCCGCATTGGCGTGCGCGCCGCTCGCAGCCTTGGCCGCTGGCCAACCCACCACCCTCGACCAGATCGTCGTCACCGCAACGCGCACCGCGCAGACGCAGGACGCAACGCTCGCACCGGTCACCGTGATCACGCGTGCGGAAATCGAACTGCTGCAGCCGGCATCGCTGCAGGATTTGCTGGATACCACGCCGGGCATGGCCATCAGCAACTCCGGCGGGCCGGGCAAGGCCAGCACGCTGTTCCTGCGCGGTACCTCGGGCAACCAGGTGCTGGTGTTGGTGGATGGCATCAAGGTCGGCTCGGCCAGTGCGGGCCGCACGGCAGTCCAGGACATCCCGGTCGACCAGATCCAGCGCGTCGAAATCGTGCGCGGACCTTTTTCCAGTCTGTATGGGTCGGAAGCGATCGGCGGCGTGATCCAGATTTTCCTGCGGCATGCGCCGGGCACGTTCACGCCGAACGCCAGCGTGGGCTTCGGGAGCTACTCGCACACCAACACGACCGCAGGATTTTCCGCCGGTGGCGAGAAGGGCTGGCTGTCGCTGCAGGCGTCACACGAACACACCGATGGCATCAATTCTTGCCGGGTCGGTGCAGCGGAAGCGTTCGCAGGTTGTTTCGCCGACCAACCCGACCGCGACGGCTTCCGCGACAGTGCGCTCAGCGTCAATGGCGCGTACCAGTTCAATCCGCAGTGGAGTGTGGATGGCCTCGCCATGCGCAGTGAGGGCCGCAACGAATATGATGGCAGCTTCAGTGATTCCGACGATTACTCGACCCAGGTGCTTGGCGGGCAGTTGCACTACCAGCCGAGCGAACGCGTCAAGCTGTCGTTGCGCGCCGGTTCGAGCACCGACTTCGATGCCGATTACCTCGGCGACGTGTATGTTGACAACTTCGATACGCGCCGCAGCGTCGGCTCGCTGCAGGCCGACATCGCGGCCGGCGGTGGCTTGGTTACGGTCGGCTACGACTGGCAGCGCGAGCATCTGGCCAGCAACACCTTGTACGTCGAAAACGCGCGCATCGACCGCGGGCTGTTTGGGCAGTGGCAAGGCACGTTCGGTGCGCAGTCCGTGCAGTTGAACCTGCGCCGCGACCAGAACAGCCAGTTTGGTGGCAAGACCACCGGTGCTGCGCTGTGGGGCTGGAATTTTGCGAAGGACCTGCGCGTCACCGCGAGCTACGGCACTGCCTTCCGCGCGCCAACCTTCAACGATTTGTACTACCCGTATTTCGGCAATCCGGACTTGCGCCCCGAAAGTTCGCGCAACCTCGAACTGGGTTTGCGCGGCACGCCCGGCTGGGGCCATTGGCAAGTGGATGTGTACCGCAACGACGTCAGCGACATGATCGCGTGGGATGCGGCAGTGAACCTGCCGGGCAACATCGATCGCGCGCGCATCACCGGCATCGAGGGTCTGCTGGACGGCAAGCTCGCGGGTTGGAACCTGCGCGCCACGGCGACGCTGTTGCGTGCACGTGATGACGCCCGCGGCGGGTACAACTTCGACAACGTGTTGCCGCGCCGACCGTCACGCAGCGCGCGGTTCGATGCGGACCGCAACATCGGTGCCTTCAGCGTCGGTGCCAGTTGGTATCTCGCTGGACGCCGCTACGACGACATCGGCAACCTGCATCCGCTCGGTGGTTATGCACTGGTGAACCTGCGCACCGGCTGGCAGTTCGCGCGCGACTGGAAGTTGCAGCTGGCGCTCAACAACGTGTTCGACAAGGACTACGAGACGGCGTGGTATTACAACCAGCCGGGGCGGAACTTCATGCTGACGTTGCGCTGGAGCCGCTAGCAAAACGGGGGTCAGAGTCGAATTTCGGGCAGGACCACGCGGCTGCCGGATCAATTGCGAAATTCGACTCTGACCCCGATTCTACGGACCCCGATTCTACGATTCTCACTTGCCGGCAATGTAGCGCCAATGCCACGGCTCGTATTCATAGCCGTACTTGTTGCCGGGCGGGAACGACAAGTGGAAGCCATAACGCGCTGCGTTGGCCTGCAGCCAGGCGAACGCCTTGCTGTTGGCAAAGCTGCCATCAGCGGCCGGCACACCGGGCGTGGTGAGATCGACTGCGCAGCCGGTCTGGTGTTCGCTGTAGCCCGGTACCGCATTGATCGAGAGGGCTTTCCGGATTGTCATGCCGCGATCGAGCTTTTCGCGGATCAGGTGGGTCTGGTAGGCCATGCTGCGGAATGCCGAGACGGTTTCGAGCTTGATGCCGTCGTGCCGGGCAGCGGCAAACATCTGCTGCAACGCCGCGGCAGCAGGAGGCACCATCTTTACCTTGCGCCCGTACACGTCGCGCGGCACGTCCACCAGGTGTTTCGCTTCCGGTTGCGGCACCAGGTTGTGTTGCGCCGCGTAATCGTCGGGAATCCCCAGCCCGCGGTTCACTTCGTTGATGTGCGCGACATACGCCGCAGGTTGCGTGGGTGGAGTGGCCGGGCAGAGTTCAGCGCCGGTGGCGAACGCGGCGGGCGCGATGATCGCGGCGAGGATGACGGGCGCGAGGCGGCGGGCAGGGGACACGCGGTTCTCCGAACAAACAAAAGCCGCATGATAGGGCGAAAGCGTGTATCGATCCCGAACGCACACTCGGCGTGCGCAAATGGCGTTATCCTTGCGAGGTTTGCAACTGCGCCTGCCCATGCCATGCCCATCTACGTGTTTCGTTGTGAAGCTTGTGGCCACAAGTTCGACCGCCTGCAGAAGTTGTCCGCGCCTGATCCCGATGTCTGTCCGCACTGCGGCAAGCACGCCACGGTGCGCAGGCAGGTGACGGCGCCCGCATTCCGGCTGGCCGGCAGCGGCTGGTACGAGACCGATTTCAAGTCCGACAGGGAGAAGAAGCACAACCTCGCCGACAACGGTGCGCCCAAGGCGGAGACGACCCCAGGCAAGTCGGGCGAGGCGGGCAAGCATGACGCCGCAGCCAAGCCCCCCGCGAGCGAAAAGTCCGCGCCCGCAGCTGACGACTGAGGGCGCGACGTGTCGTGTCCCGGAAATGATTTGTCATTCCGGACGAGCCCCGAAGGGGCGAGATCCGGAATCCAGCTCTTGAGGGTGGCCTGATGTGGCATGGATTCCGGGTTCTCGCGTCGATGAAACCGACGCGAGCCCCGGAATGACAAGAAAAATTCCTGCGGGACATCACACGAGCAGTTGTATTGCCGGGCAATGCTCTGCAGGGTACCGTTCAGTTTCGGAGAAGCACACTGTCGCCGCTTCTTCCCACACCAAAGGACGGCCTCATGCGCACCGCCTCATTCGTGATTGCGATCATCGGCGTTCTCGGCCTCGCCGGTTCCCAGGTCGCCTACGGTCAACGTCCCCCGCCGCCCTACGGTCCCGGTTACGGACAGCAAGCCATCTCCTGCGGAAGTCAGAGTTACAGGCTGGCGCGTTGCCATTTGCCGCGTGGTTGGCGTCGCGTCCAGCTCGTACGGCAGACTTCCGACTCGGCCTGCATTCAAGGCCAGACCTGGGGTGTCGATGGCCGCGGCTTGTGGGTGGATCGCGGGTGTGCCGGGGTTTTCGCCGAGGGACGTTCCGGCGGCGGCTGGCGGCCCGGTCCCGGCTGGAACCATGATTTCGCGATGTCCTGTGGCAGCCCGCAATACCGCTACAACTTTTGCCAGGTGGATGTCGGCCGGAACGGCCGGGTGCTGCTGCGGCGACAGATCTCGGACAGGCGCTGCGTGCTCGGCCGCAACTGGGGCTGGAACCGCGCCGGCATCTGGGTCAACGACGGTTGCAGCGCGGAATTCACGGTGGTGCGGCGCTGGTGATCCACCACGTCGTGTCGAATACTCAGGATCGCGCCTGAATGCCCGGGCGCCGTGCGCAGGCATCGCGTCGGCGCTCGGGTAAACTTTGCCGGTCACGTCGGATAGATTGAACGCCTTGTCCTGGTTCGAACGCGCACGCCGGGTGCTCACCCGGATCTGGCCATTTGCGCGCTGGCCCGTCCTCATCGGCATCGGCTTCGCGCTTGGCTTCGTGGTGCCCTACACGCTGGTCCTCGACCACCGCGTGAAGACGCGCGTGACCGAAATCGACTTCACCCAACCGACCCGCGTGTACGCGCGCCCGCAACTGCTCGCGGCCGGCGTGCCCATGAACGCGGCAACCCTGGTGCAGGAGCTCGACGCCGCCGGCTACACCGAGGCCAAGGGCGAGGCGCACGTCCCGGGTACCTACAGTGCGTCAGGCAACACATTTCTCATCGCCTCGCGTGGATACGCCGACCCGGTGGGCGGTGAGTTGCCGCGGCGCGTGCGGGTAACCCTGGGCGGCGGCACGATCAACTCGGTCTACGATGTCACTGCGAAGAAGTCTCTGCACCGCAGCCACCTCGATCCCGCGCGCATCGCCACGCTGTACGGCGCCGAGCAGGAAGAACGCATCGTCGAGCCGCTGGCGCAGCTGCCGCCGCTGCTGGTCGAAGGTGTGCAGGCGGTCGAGGATCGCGACTTCAAGAACAACCACGGCATCGATTTCAGTTCGATCGCGCGCGCGGCGCTCGCCGACCTGCGCGCCGGCCACATGGTGCAGGGCGGTTCCACCATCACCCAGCAACTGGTGCGAAATCTTTTTCTCGATCGCAACCGCACCCTGGTGCGCAAGTTCAACGAGGCACTGCTGTCGATCCTCCTGGACGCACATTTCACCAAGGGCCAGATCCTCGCCGCCTATTGCAACGAAGTGTTCCTCGGCCAGCAGGGCGGTCAGGCCGTGCACGGCTTCGCGGCGGCCAGCTGGTACTACTTCGGACGCCCGGTGCAGACCCTGCGCCCGCAGGAAATCGCGTTGCTGGTCGGGATGGTGCGCGGCCCGAGCTACTACGACCCGCGCCGGAACCCCGCGCGCGCACTGGCGCGCCGCAACGTGGCACTGGATGCGTTCCATACCACCGGTTTGTTGAATACCGCGCAATGGCAGGCTGCCAGGGCCGCGCCGCTCGATGTGACGCCGCAGCCGCGCCTCGCGGTCGACCGGTTCCCGGCATTCATGGACGTGGTGAAGGCGCAGCTGAAGCAGGACTTCAGCGATGCACAGCTTCGCAGCGGCGGGCTTTCGGTGTACACCACGCTCGATCCGGCCGCACAGGTGTATGCGGAACAGTCACTGGATGAAACGCTGCACGGGCTCGGCAAGCGCGGCGACAAACTTGAAGGTGCGGTGGTGGTGGTCGAACCCTCCACTGGCGACGTGTTGGCGATGGTCGGCGGGCGCAAGTCCGACACGCACGGCTTCAACCGCGCCTACGACGCGCGCCGCCCGGTCGGCTCCAGTTTGAAGCCGTTCTATTACCTGATGGCGCTTACCGATCCTGCGCACTGGAGCGTAGCCACGCCGCTGGATGATTCCCCGGTAGCGCTGAAGCTGCCGAACGGCAAGCTGTGGACGCCGCAGAACGATGATCATCAGTCGCACGGCGAAGTGCCGATGGTCGAGGCACTGGCCAAGTCCTACAACCTCGCCAGCGTGCATCTCGGCTTGCAGCTTGGCGTCGATCGCGTGGCGAAGTTCCTGCGCTCATTCGGCATCGAGGGCGTGCAGGCCAATCCTTCGCTGCTGCTGGGCGCAGTCGACATGTCACCGTTCCAGTTGGCGCAGTTGTACGAGTTTTTCGCCAGCGATGGCCATGCGCTGCCGCTGCTCACGCTGCGCGGCGTGCTCGACGCCAAGGGCCACGTGTTGAAGCAATACGCGGTCAAACCCGGACCGGGCCAGTACCAGCAGGCCGAACGCCTGACGCGCTGGATGCTGCAGCAGGTCACCGAATACGGCACCGCTGCGGCCATAGGCAACTCCACCCTCGCCAGCCTGCATGCCGCGGGCAAGACCGGCACCTCCGACCACCAGCGTGATTCCTGGTTTTCGGGATTCACCGGTGATCGCCTCGCGGTGGTGTGGATGGGGCGCGACGACAACCAGCCGACGCACCTGTGGGGAGCAAGCGGCGGCATGCGCGTGTGGATGCACCTGTTCGAGAAACTGCCGAGTGCGCCACTCACGACTTCGCCGGGCGATGGCATCCAGTTTGCGTGGATCGATCCGGCTACCGGGCAGGGTAGTTTGCCGCAATGCGATGGTGCCACGCAGTATCCGTTCATCGCCGGCTACGCACCGCAGGTACAGGACCATTGCTATCTGCAGCGGCTGGAGCATCTGTTCGGTAACGGCAGTGCCGGCGGCGCACCGCCGACTGCAGCGGGAACACAACAATAGGTCACGCCAGTTTGGAGATGGGCTGCATGAGACATTGGAACATCTGCGCCGCGGGTGCCATCGCGTTGCTGGCGAGTGCCTGTTCGCATCCGCCGCTGCCGGCGTCCGCCGGCAGCCGGCATTCGCCGACGGCGATGGTGGTGGCGATCCGCGCAGCCGGCACCACCGACAAATCCGTCGTGCAGGTTGCGCCGTTGCGTGATCCGGCCGTGGACGGCTATCTCGACCAGGCGCACGCCGACGAGAACGCCGGCCGCTATCGCGAAGCCTTGGATCGGATCGACGCAGCCTTGAAGTTGTCGCCGGGGGCGCCGGACATCCTGCAGTTTCGCGCCGAAGTCGAGGTGTTGTTGCGTGAATTCCCGGCCGCCGACGCCGACGCGCGGCGTTCGTTTGCCCTCGGCCCCAAGGTCGGTGGCCTGTGCGCCAGCAACTGGCAGACCGTGCTGGAAATCGCCGAGTCCGCGAATGATCAGGCCGGCGTGGCCGTGGCGCGCGCGCAGCGCGATGCCTGCCACAAGGCGGGGCCTGTTCGCTTGTGAGCGATTGCGGCTGAGCGGTTGCGCCTGGCAGTTTGCATGCCGGCGGCGATCGCACTGCGAAGGCAAATTACGGGGCGCCGGAGCGCGGCAGGTTGGTCAGCGCGTCACTGCCGGAACACGCACAACACCACCAGCAGCACGATGCCGAACGCGGCCATCAGCATCGCATAGGTGAACGCCAGCCACGGCGAGTGGTACCACACGTGGCGAGGGTTTTCGCGGTACCAGCGGCGCCCGTAGGCGATGAAGCGAAAGCCGCTGGCCAGCAGCATCAACACGCCCAGCGCGACGAGCACCACACCACCCAACGTGGACAAGGGATTCGGCAACAGCTGGCTGAAATCGGTCACGTGCCAAGGCGGATGCCGCATCAGCAGCCCGAAGCGGTCCACGGTGATCCCGAAAATCATCAGCGAGAGCGCAGTGCGTGTCCACACCGCCAGCGTGCGCTCGGTGTTCATGTAGGAACGCTGCAGCGACAGTTCGACCAGTTCGCGAACGGCGCTTACCTGGGGATTGTCCGTGTCATTGGCCAAGGTGGTTCTCCTGCCTCACGAATAATGCACGAGGGCCGGAAGGTCCGACCGGGCTGCCGCTGCCGTGAAGTCCGTCATGTTGCGAACACCAGCAACGCGGTCAGCACTGCCGATCCCGCCAGCACCACCATCATCGCATTCGCGAAGGCCAGCCATGGACCGAACGGTTCGCCATCGCCGTATTTGCGGTGCCAGATCGCGCGATACGCCTGGTGGCGCACGGCCGCAGTCAACGCGATGAACACGCCGAAGGCAACGAGGATGATGCCGCCGATGGATGAAACGGGGTTGGGCGCCAGCCAGGTTCCTGCGTGCGGCGGGTGGTCGTAGCGCAGCAGCAGGCCGAAGCGGTCCACCACGCCCCCGAACACGATCAAGGCCAGCGCCGTGCGCGTCCACGTGGCCAGCGTGCGGTCCACGTTCATGTAGCAGACCTTGGCCTGCAACGTGATCAGTTCGCGCGTCGCAGCGGGTGTGAGTGGCTTGTCCGGTTCCACCATGCGCTCAATTTCCCGGGGTCACCGTGGACGTCGTACATAGTCTGTCACCCTGCAACGTCGCTTGCCAGCGGCGCGGGAAACCACGCCATGCCAAGATCGTCCTCGAATTGTCCATCCGTACGTCGCACGCGTTGGCGAAAGCGCGCTTCCTCGACGAAGCCGAAGCGACGATACAGGTTCTGTGCACGCAGGTTGCCGGCGCGTACGTTCAATTCCACCTTGCCGACGCGCCGGTCGCGTTGTGCCCATTCAAGCAAGTCACTCAACAGCGCCGTCCCGATGCCGCGTTCGGCGTGTCCAGGATGCACCACGATCGTCAGTTGGAACACGTGTGCATTGGCCTGCATCGGCATGGGGTCGAGCATGGCGTGTCCCACGATTGCTGCGTTTTCTTCAGCCACGATGTAGCGGCCGTGCCCTGCGAGTTTCGTGATCTTGTCCTGGAAGGCCGGGACGGGGATCTCGCCGGGCCATTGCACCAGCAACCCCGGTGTGCGCGCGGTTTCGGCTTCCGCGGCGGCGATGGCCTCGGCGTCGTCGATGCAGGCGATGCGGATTTGCATGGGTCACATTGCGGTGGCAGGCGCGCCAGTTTGGCCGGGCCATACGCGGCAGGCAAGCTGGCGCCTGCGCTGGCAAAATAGTCGGCTGGGCAAAGGTTCGCTGCATGTACAGCATCAAGGAAATTTTCTACACGCTGCAGGGCGAGGGCTTCCATGCCGGGCGTCCGGCGGTGTTTTGCCGTTTCTCGGGCTGCAACCTGTGGACGGGGCGCGAAGCCGATCGCGCCACGGCGGCGTGCAATTTCTGCGACACCGATTTCGTTGGCACCGATGGCGTGAATGGTGGCAAGTATCCGGACGCCGCAGTGCTGGCGGACAAGATCGCGCAGCAGTGGCCGGATGGCCAGCCGGAAAACCGCTTCGTGGTGTTCACCGGCGGTGAGCCGTTGCTGCAACTCGACAGCGCGTTGCTGGACGCCTTGCATGCGCGCGGCTTCGCATGCGCGGTGGAAACCAACGGCACCCTTGAGGCGCCGGCAGGACTTGACTGGATCACGGTCAGCCCCAAGGGCACGCATGCCGTGAAGCTGCTGCGCGCCAACGAATTGAAACTGGTCTATCCGCAAACCAACGCGCCGCCGGAGCGCTTCATCGGCTTCGATGCGGGCTTGTTCTTCCTGCAACCGATGGATGGCCCCCAGGCCGTCGCGAACACCCGCGCCGCGGTGGAATACTGCAAGGCGCATCCGCAGTGGCGACTCAGCCTGCAGACCCACAAGTACCTCGGTATTCCCTGAGCGCGTCTGCATCGCCGCTCACACCGCGGGTGCGCGCGCCGGCCTTGCCGCGCACGTGCTTGCGCTCAGGGATTGCGGGCAACCGCGACGCGTCAGCGCCGTGTTTGGCGCTGTCGTGTCAGCTGAATTCCTTGCGCCGGAAGAACAACACCTGTTCCTGCAGTGTGTTCAGCACGCGGGTCCATTCGCCATCGACTTTTTTTGAAAGAAAGGCCAGCACTGGTTCGTCCTTGATGCCCTTCGGTCCGAGGTTGACCTGTTCGCCGTGGTTCACCATCAACGAACCCAGCAAGTCCGGGCTTGATCCCGCGATTTTCACGTTGATGTAGTTGGCGACACGAAACGACAGCGGGCCTTCGAGGTTTTTCACCTGCAGCTTCAGTTGCTCCTCAAGGCCCATGCCCGAGGGCTTCATCGTGGAGCCGAGGTGCGACTCGGTGATCGGAGTGTTGGTGGCGAGGTGGGCGCTGCCTTCCGGCACGATCGCGTAGAGGTCATAGTCGCCATGCACATAGCGCGGCGTCAGCAGCCCCATGTCGGTCAACGCGACGCAGCCGTAGTGCTTGTGGTCCGGATTGGTCTGCAGGATGTAGGGCGTGCGGCAGCCGCGCGCAGGGCGATCATCGGAAAAGCCCCGCGCGTCGGGCACCGTCACGAGGTGTTTGGAGTGTGCCCATTCCTCTCGCGCCGACGCCAGCCGTTCCGGGGTGAACGCGTTCGGGCGCAGCTCAGGCGAACACACCAACCCGGCGGACAGGTATTGGCCGACATTCTGATCCGAAGTCTTGCCCTTCATGTCCGCGCGCTTGCCGGTATAGCCGCAACGGCCCACCCAGCTCAACGACCAATGCCCGGTCTTGCGAACCAGGATCTGGCAATGAAACATCTTTGCTGCCGCGGCGAAGTACGGCATGTGGTCGACGTGGACGAATTCCCTGCTCTCCAAACCCATGGCGCTGTCCCTTTCTGGTGGGTGGTGGTTCCGAGTTTCCGTGCAAAACCTGATCGGCGCAATTTGCGGCGTGGTGTTCGCGCGATTCGCTGCAAATTGATGCCCGCGCTTTGCAGTACTGACAACAGCGGTGCCTCGTAGCTGGCCCCATCCGGGCGTGCACCGGCAGGCCGCGGCAAGCCGCCAGCGCATGCGGGCATCGGGCCCGCGGATCGCATGGCGTTGAGTGTCGGCGCCCTCACACCGGTCACAAACTGCATCCCCCAAGTCCGGGAGAGACGCGATCGTCTCGCCCGCGCGCTGGCGTGTCAATCCGGCCTTGCTGCGGCGCAGCAAGCGGCGTTCCCGTGGCCAGGCGGTTTCGCCGATCTCCACGCTCCACGATACTTGCCGGATGACCACGATGGGCGTGATGACCGATTCGCAAGATGCCTCCGCGTTGCTCGGCGCGGATGGGCCGTTCGCACGCGAGGTGCCGAATTTCGCGCCGCGCGAAACGCAGCAGCGGATGGCCGATGCCGTCACCGAGGCGATTGCCTCCGGCGACGCCCTGGTGGTCGAGGCTGGCACCGGCACCGGCAAGACGTTTGCGTATCTCGTGCCGGCATTGTTGTCGGGCAAGCGCGTGATCATCTCGACCGGTACCCGCAACCTGCAGGACCAGTTGTTCCATCGCGATCTCCCGCGCGTGACGGCGATCCTCGCTGTGAAGGCCGACGTGGCGCTGCTGAAGGGCCGCGCGAATTATCTGTGCAAGTATCGACTCGGACAGACCGTGGATTCGGGGCAGTTCAAGTCGCGCGGACAGGCTGCGGAATTGCAGACGATCCGGAGCTGGGCCGCGCGCACGCGCAGCGGCGATCGCGCCGAGCTGGCCGAAGTGCAGGAGACCTCGCCGCTGTGGCCGCGGGTGACATCCACGGCGGAGAATTGCCTCGGGACCGAGTGTCCGTTCTACGATGATTGCTTCGTGTTCAAGGCCCGCCGGCGCGCCCAGGAAGCCGATCTGGTAGTGGTGAACCATCACCTGCTGTTGTCGGATCTCGCGCTGCGGCGCGAAGGCTTTGGCTCGATCCTGCCGGAAGCCGAGGCATACATCCTCGACGAGGCGCACCAGTTGCCGGATCTGGCGGGCCAGTATTTTTCGGCGGGCATCAGCGCGCGGCAAATCACCGAACTGGCTGCCGACACGCTGGCCGAATGCGCGGGCCAGGCCGGTGCGTTGGCCTTGTTGCAGCCGGCGCTCGATGGCGTGAACGACGCGGTGCGCAAGGCGCGGCTGGCGTTCGATACGCTGCCAAAGCGCGGCGCCTTCGCGCAACTGGACGCCGACGCGGGTGCGGCCGAGGCGCTGGAATCGCTGGGTGATGCGCTGGATGATCTGGGCGCGCTGCTGGCGGGGCAGGCCGAGCGTTCCAAGGGATTGGCCAGCGTGCATGCGCGCTCGGTGGTGCTGGACCAGCGCCTGCGGCGGATCGCCGGTCGCGATGGCGAAAACGAGGTGCGCTGGTACGAGTTGTCCGAGCACGGGTTTGAATTGAGCTCGACGCCGCTTGATCTTGCGCCACAGTTGCAAACCCTGCGCGCGGCGACCGATGCCGCGTGGATCCACACTTCGGCGACCCTGGCGGTGGCCGGACACTTCGATCACTTCACGCGCCAGATGGGCCTGGTCGATCCGGTCACGCTGGATCTGGGCAGCCCGTTCGACTACGCGCACCAGGCCTTGTGCTATCTGCCGCAAGGCTTGCCGGAACCTGCCGCGCGCGATTACACCGCGCGCGTGATTGAAACAGTGCAGCCGGTATTGGAAGCATCGAAGGGGCGCGCGTTCGTGTTGTTCACGTCACACCGCGCGCTGCGCCTCGCCGCGGAACTGCTTGCCGATGGGCCGTGGCCGCTGTTCGTGCAGGGCACCGCCCCGCGCCACCAGTTGCTGGCGGATTTTCGCGATTCGGGCAACGGCGTGCTGCTGGGCGCCGCGAGTTTCTGGGAAGGCGTGGACGTTGCCGGTGAAGCACTGAGCTGCGTGATCATCGACAAACTGCCATTCGCCTCACCCGACGATCCGGTGCTGCAGGCGCGGTTGGATGCCGTGCGCCGCGGTGGTGGCAATCCGTTCCGCGACTGGCAAATCCCGGCGGCTGCCATTTCACTGAAGCAGGGCGCGGGCCGGTTGATTCGCGATGTGCACGACCGCGGCGTGCTGGTGCTGTGCGATCCGCGCCTGTGCAGCAAGGCGTATGGCAAGTTGTTCCTGGCCAGCCTGCCGCCGATGCCGCGGACGCGTGATCCTGCGGACGTGCAACGGTTCTTCGCGGCGGATGCGACAATATCCCCATGAACATCCTCGCCTTTGATACTGCCACGGAAGCCTGCTCGGTCGCCCTGCTGCACAACGGCGAGGTCGTCGATCGCACTGAATTTGCGCCGCGACGGCACGCGGAACTGGTGTTGCCGATGGCCGAGGAGTTGCTGGCTGAGGCCGCCATCACGCGCACGCAACTGGATGCGATTGCCGTCGGCCGCGGTCCCGGCGCGTTCACCGGCGTGCGGCTGGCAATTTCCGTCGCGCAAGGCATCGCGCTCGCGCTGGACGTACCGGTGCTGCCGGTGTCGTCACTCGCCGCGTTGGCGATGCAGGCGCCACGCAACGGTGCCGCGATACTTGCGGTGATCGATGCGCGTCGCGAGGAAGTCTATGCCGGCGAGTTCCAGTTCAACGATGCCGGACTCGTGGACCCCATCGGCGATGAGTGCGTCCTGCCGGCGTCGCATCTGGCGTTGCGGCCGGTCGCCGCATGGAACGTGATCGGTACCGGTTGGGGCAGTTATGGCGACGCCATTCGCGCGCGCTTACCGTCGCCACCGCGTTGGGCCGATGGTGGCCGCTATCCACAGGCGCGCGAAGTCGTGCGTCTCGCCGCGCCGCTGTTCAGTGCTGGCAAGGGCGTGCCACCGGAACAGGCGCTGCCGGTGTACCTGCGTGACAAGGTGGCGTTGACGCTG
>DASSNC010000138.1:0-5685 GCA_035688305.1 Rhodanobacteraceae bacterium | reverse complement strand
GCGGACGCATCGGCCTGCCCGTCGATATCGCCCGCGCCGTGGCGTGGCTGGCGTCCGACCAGTCCGATTACGTGTATGGCGCCTCGCTCTTCGTCGATGGCGGCATGACGCTGTATCCGGGGTTTGCCACCGGCGGGTGAGATGCGCCGTTTGCGAGCTGCGCCGTGGCAGTTCGCGGCGGCTCGAACGCCCGGCCAGGGACGGCCGGGCCGGCGCCCCGCACCACGGATGGTTACTGCGAATGACAGCCGCCACTTGCGCGACGCCCCGGCTTTCGTGTTTCATCTGCGGATGATCGCGGCGCGCAGCACGCCACAGGGAGCAGCACGACAACCATGGTGACCGTGGAAGACCTGCGCCGCCATTACCGTGTCGGCGGCCAGACCGTGCACGCGCTGGATGGCGTCAGCTTCGAGATTCCGAGTGGCCGCTACGTCGCGATCGTCGGTCCGTCCGGTTCCGGCAAGTCCACGCTGCTCAACATCCTCGGCTGCCTCGACCACCCCGACAGCGGCCGCTATTGCCTCGATGGCGTGGACGTGTCGACCTTCGACGACGAGCGCGCCAGCGATTTTCGCAATCGCCGGATCGGCTTCGTGTTCCAGTCGTTCCATCTCTTGCCGCGCCTCAGCGTGCTGGAAAACGTGCTGCTGCCGCAGCGCTTCCTGCGCACGCCCGACCCGTCGCTGCACGCACGGGCGCTGGACTTGCTGGAACGCATGGGCATGAGCGAACGCCTCGACCATCGCCCCAACCAGCTTTCCGGCGGCCAGATGCAGCGCGTCGCCATCGCGCGCGCCTTGCTGATGCGCCCGGCGCTGCTGCTGGCCGACGAACCGACGGGCAATCTTGACTCGAAAAGCGCAGCCGACGTGTTGGCATTGATCGCGGAAATCCACGCAGCCGGCCAGACCGTGGTGATGGTGACCCACGACCGCGACGTCGCCGCAAGCGCCGAGCGGCAAATCCATTTGCGTGATGGCAGGATCGAACATGCGCTGGCGGCTTGAGGTCGCCACGGCCGTTGCGTTGCTGGCCGCGCTGCCGACGGCGCGCGCGGTGGTGCTGACCGGCGAAGTGCGTTCGTCCGGTGCGCAAGGCATCTTCACGCCACCGTCGATGAGTTCGCCGGTGGTGCTGCGCACCTATGTGCCCGATGGCACCGCAGTAACGAAGGGCGAGGCGCTGCTCAGCATCGACGCCGGCAGCATGGCCTCGCAGCTGCGCCAGTTGCGCGACCAGATCGCGCAAGACAAGGACAAGACCGCCAAGGACATCGACGACCTGCAACTGAAGGCCATCGATGCCGAGCTGGCCCTGGTCGACGCCAAGGCCGCGAGCGACGAGGCCGCAATCGACGCCAGCATCCCGGAAAAACTGATCGCCGCCGCCGAGTACGACAAGTACCAGGGCACCTGGAAGAGCGACCGGCGCGATGTCACGTTGAAGCAGGAACAACTCGCCGCAGCGCAGGCCGCCGTGGCACGCCGGCGCACGGATGGTGTGCTGCAGGAAAAGAAGGCAACCCTGCAACTGGGGTTCTACCAATCGTGGGTGGATCGCGCGACCGTGCGTGCCGACATGGACGGCGTCGTGGTGCATGCCTTCGAGGGCGACAACTCGTTCGACCACGGCACCCGCTATGAACAGGGTTCCACCAGCTATCCCGGCACCAAGGTCGGCGAAGTGGTGGCCACCGGCAGCCGCGAGGTACGCGCGTGGGCGCTGGAACCCGGCCGCCGCGGCCTGAAAGTCGGCGAGCAGGTGCATTTGCACTTCGACGCCGTGCCCGGCGCGCACGCGAGTGGCACGATCCGCAGCATTGCCGGTGCTTCCGAGCCCAAGCCGGAATGGGGCGACGGCCGCTACTTCGCGCTCGACATCGCGATCGACGGCGACACCGGCTCGCTGCACCTGCTGCCCGGCATGAGCGTGCGGGTCGACACGGCTGCAGACGCGCCGCCAAGCGATGCGGCGACCCACCCGCCGGCGACGATCCATGCCGACGGCGAAGTGCAGGCCCTGGAATCGATCTCGATCATCCCGCCGCAAGTGGAAGGCCTGTGGCAGATGAACGTAACCCAGATGGCGCCCGACGGCGCACAGGTGAAGAAGGGCGAGCCGATCGTGACGTTCGCCGCGGGCGATCTCGCGCAAAAGCTGCCTGCGACGATGAGCCAGCTGACCGAAAAAATCCGCACCCGCGACAACCTCAAGCTGCAACTGGCCGATCGCGCGCGCAGCGACACCCTGGCGGTGGCCAAGGCGGCGGCCGATGCCCAGAAGGCCGCGCGCAAGACCACGATCCCCAAGGACGCGGTGGCGCTGATGGAATACAACAAGCTCTGGATCGAACGCCACAAGGCCGAGCGGCGGCTCGCCCTGACCAAACAACGCGCGCAGGTCGACGCCGATGCCCGCGCTGCCGAGCAACGCGTCGCCGATGGCGACGTCACCCGCCTGCAACGGCAAGTGACGACGATGAAATCCGAGTTGGCTTCATTGACCGTGTTGGCGCCGCGCGCCGGCGTGTTCCTGCACCACACCTCGTGGAGCGGTGACATGATCGACACCGGCTCGCAGGTCTGGCGCGGCATGTCGGTGGGTGAAATCCCCGACATGCAAACCCTCGTGGTGCGCGCCAGCCTGCCCGAGCGCGACCTTGAATGGGTGCACGTCGGCCAACCCGCGCAGGTGGTGTTGACTGGCGGCGGCAATCGCATCCTCACCGGCAAGGTCGCGCAAATCGGTACCACCGTGCACAGCGAGTCGCGCGTGCAACCGGTGCCGGTAGTCGATCTTCGGATCACGCTGGATGCGCATGCCGCGAAGCTGAAACCCGGCCAACCGGTACAGGTGGACATCAAGGCCGCGGGCGGAGGCAAGGCATGAACGGCCGGTTGGCCCGCCGCAGCGTGCGCAGCATCGGCGCGTGCTTGCTGGCACTCGCACTTGCTGCCTGCAGCCACGGCGCGCCCAACGGGTTCGTCAGCGAACGGGTCAGCAGCGGCCCGCTGCTGATCGCGGTCACGGCACAAGGTGACCTGCAGTCCGTGCATGCCACGCCGCTGATGGTGCCCGGCGAGCAATTCGCACAGCGGCAATTGGCGTGGATCCTGCCTGACGGCAGCCAGGTGAAAAAGGGCGACGTGATCGCGCGCTTCTCGGCGCAACAGAGCAAGCAGGACCTCGCCGAAGCACTGGTGGACCTGCAACGCATTGCACTGGCGCGCGCGGGCAAGCAATCGGACATCGACTCGACGCGCGACCAGCTCGACGTCGAAATGGCGCAGGTCGAAACGCAACTGGGCCTCGCCGAGCGCTATTCGCACGCCAGCACGCTGGCGATGCCGCGCAACCAGATCCTGGACAACGTACAGGACGAACACTTCCTGTCCACCAAGAAGGGCATCCTCAACTGGCGGCTCGGCCAGTCAGGCACCCGCGGCAAGGCCGAGCTGGGCGTGATCGACGCGCAACGCGCCACTTTCGAGCTGACCGCCACGCAACGCCGCAATGATCTCGACGCACTGGAAGTGCATGCACCGCATGCCGGCGTGCTGATGTTGAAAGCCGACTGGAGCGGCAACACGCCACACGTCGGCAGCACGCTGTGGGCGGGCCTCAATTTCGCGAGCCTGCCGGATCCGGCTGCGCTGGAAGCCGAACTGTGGGTACCGGGTCTTGAAGCCCAGGGCATCGCGGTGGGCGATACGGTGGAACTGCACCCGCTGGGCGATGCCGCGCAAACCACCACCACCAAATTGTCGTGGGTGGCCTCGACCGCCAAACCACGCAGCCGCGAAAGCCCGGTGAAATACATCGCGATGAAGGCACCGATCCCGGCCGCCGTGGCGCGCCGCTACGGCTGGACGCCCGGCCAGCGCTTCAGCGCGCGCGTGGTGCTGCTGGATGCGAAGCACGCGCTGAGCGTGCCCAACCTCGCGATCGTCAGCAACAACGGCGACCCGATGGTGAAGGTGCGCGATGGCGGCCGAACCGTCCGGCGCCAGGTCACGCTGGGCGTGCGCGGCCCGGCGCGTTCGCAGGTGACCAAGGGTTTGACCAGCGGGGACACCGTGCTGCTGGACGTCAGCCGCGGGAAGGACGGCACATGAGCATTCCGGCACCTTGGCGCGAAGCAATTGAAGGGCTCTCGCGGCGCAAGCTGCGCACCTTCCTGACCCTGCTCGGCCTGATCTTCGGCGTCGGCGCGATCGTCGCGATGCAGGGCGTCGGCGAAGGCAGCCGGCGCGAGGCGCTGCACATGGTCGAAAGCCTTGGCCTGCACAATCTGATCGTCGAGGCGCACTCGCCCGAGGACGACAATGCACTGAAGGAAATGCGCGCACGCAGCGTGGGGCTGACGCTCGCCGACGCGCGCGCCGCGCTGGATGTGGTGCCCGGCGCCACCAGCTTCGCCGGGGTGAAACGCATCCGCGTGCACTCGGTATTTTCCGACACGGGCGCCGGCGACATCCTCGCCAGCGGCGTCAGCCCCGGCTACTTCCAGCTGGCGTCACTCAAACTCGCGCAAGGCCGCGCGTTGACGCCAGCGGACAACGACAGCCTGGCCGCGGTCGCGGTGCTGGGCGCGCAAGCCGCGCGCGAACTCTTCCCGCGGGGTCATGCGCTCGGCGGCCTCATCAAGGTCAACCAGGTCTGGTTGCAGGTGGTCGGAGTGCTGGTCGACCGTGACCTCGGCAAGGACAGTTTCGAGGGCGTGTCGCTGGGCTCGGATTCGAACCGCGTGTTCGTGCCGCTGGCCAGCGCCCATGCGCGCTTCAAGTTCAAGCCCATGGAAGATCCACTCGACCGCTTCCTGCTGCGCATCAGCGACCCCGCGCAATTGGGCGAGGACGCGCAGGTGCTGGGCGCGCTGATGAGCCGCAGCCACGGTGGCGCCGACGACTTCAAGCTCATCGTGCCGCAACAATTGTTTCGCCAGAACCAGAAGACCCAGCGCATGTTCGACATCGTGATGGGCGCGATCGCGGGCGTCAGCCTGCTGGTCGGCGGCATCGGCATCATGAACATCATGCTCGCGAACGTGTTGGAGCGCCGCCGCGAAATCGGCCTGTTGCGCGCGATCGGCGCGCGCCGCCACGACATCGTGATGCGCTTCCTGCGCGAGGCCGTGGTGATCTGCGCGGCCGGCTCGATCATCGGCATCCTGTTCGGCGGTCTGATCGCATACTTGATCGCCCTGTTCGCCGGCTGGCAAGTGGCGTGGGCGCCACTGCCGGTGCTGCTCTCGGCCGCCGCCTGCGGCGCCATCGGCCTGGCCTTCAGCATCTACCCGGCGCGCCAGGCCGCCGCACTCAGCCCGATCGACGCGATTCGCGCGGAGTGAGCCTGCTCAATGCAACAGCGAAAGCGCGGCAATTTCCGACATACCAGTCGTTGAAGAACCGTCGCGAGCGAAGGCAGGTTGCGTGACGCCGACTAAATCGGCAGGACTGCCGATTTGAACGCCGCAGGCGGCCCTCAGGGCTGGCCACATGGGCGTGGCCAGTAGCGCAGCAGGTTATTCAGCGACTGGCGGCCTGCATGAAGATTGCACACAACGCCTCCATGCCCGCGCGGTCGTCGGCGTCGAAGCGCGCAAGATTCGGACTGTCGACATCCCACACGCCGAGCAGCGAGCCGTCGGCACGCACCAGCGGCACCACGATTTCCGAACGC
>DASSNC010000003.1:0-4560 GCA_035688305.1 Rhodanobacteraceae bacterium | reverse complement strand
TCAGCGCCGCCGTCAACGTCGTCTTGCCGTGGTCCACGTGACCGATCGTCCCCACGTTCACGTGCGGCTTCTTGCGCTCGAATTTCTCTTTGGACATTGCCGAATCCTCAGTAGCGATTGCTTTTCAAACAGTGCGGCCATTGGATGACCGCCTTTTTAATCCCGGCGATCAGGATGATCGCGATTCATCCCGGGCTTCATTCCGCAGCCATGGATGGCTCTTATTGATCCTTGCGATCGTGGACATCGCGACTCAGCTTGGGGCCTCAATGGTGCTCACGACAGGAATCGAACCTGTGACCTCTTCCTTACCAAGGAAGTGCTCTACCGACTGAGCTACGTGAGCGGGAATCTCGTTGCGGCAGCATTCAATGGAGCGGGAGACGGGAATCGAACCCGCACCATCAGCTTGGAAGGCTGAGGTTCTACCATTGAACTACTCCCGCGACAGCGGTGTTCTCTGGCGGAGCCGTCGCTCCGTTGCATTGCAACCTGGTGGAGGGAGGTGGATTCGAACCACCGAAGGCGTAAGCCAGCAGATTTACAGTCTGCCCCCGTTGGCCGCTTGGGTATCCCTCCGATTCTCTTCGATTGTGATCACAGCCGGAGGTGGATTGCTCGCCTCGTCCATGAGGCTCACCCCTCGCTACTCGGGGCCAACCTTCGGTTGTCCCAATTTGTTCCAGACAAATTTGTCGAACCACCGAAGGCGTAAGCCAGCAGATTTACAGGCTGCCCCGTTGGGCGCTTGGGTTTTCCTCCGAATTCGCCGCAAAACGGAGACGACCAAACCGGCGCTTCTGACCTCGGCGCCGGAGAACCCTCCGCAAAGACCGAACATTCTCGCGAGGATCGTTCCGCAAGTCAACAGAAATGGTGCCGCCAGCGCGCCCGGGCGCCCAAGCGGCGCCCAGCGGCGTCGGTTTGTGACGGCATCGGGCACGCTACGCTCGCGTATCGAAGTGCGACCGGCTTCGCAGGTGGACCTGAGCAGTCCATCACGGTTTTGCCGGGCATTTGCGCCAGATTGCCAATATGTGATCCCCACCTCGGAAAAACAGTGCGACATCTCTGGCACGGCGGTTGCTAGAATCCCGCTCGGCCGAACCCGCGTGGGTCGGCATGGCCGAGACCGAATACCTCAGGGAGTGAGTGCTGCATCCGGACTGCCGGAGCCAGACGGTCGCAGGCGCTGCTTTCCACTTACTCATTCGGGGATTCGAACCATGCAACTCAAGACCACCCTGCTGGCCGCCGCCGTTGTCGCTGCCAGCCTTGCCGTTCAGCCGTTCCAGAGCGCGCAGGCCGCCACCGTCTCCGCAGACATGACGGTGCAGATCACCATCCAGAACGCCTGCGACGTCAGCACCGTTGCGCCGACCACGCTGGACTTCGGCACGCAGGGCCCGCTGACCGCAAACGTTGACAACACGTCGACCGTGACCGTGACCTGCACCGACGGCGCCACCTACAACGTCGGTTTGAACGGTGGCGGTACGGGCAACGTGGCCGCACGCCAGATGACCAACGGTACCGACACCATCGACTACCAGCTTTATCGCGACAGCGGCCACACGCAGCCGTGGGGCACGACGATCGGCACCGACACTGTTGCGGCAACCGGCAACGGCAACGCGCAGAGCTATACCGTCTACGGCCGTGTGCCGCCGCAGACCACGCCGCCGGCCGACACCTACACGGACACCGTATCCGTCGTGGTGACCTATTGATTGATCGTGATACAGGCGGCAGCCGGCCATGTTGAAGCATAGTGTCTTACGTGGCCTCGCCGCCGCGCTGCTGATCGCGTGCGGCTCGGCTGGCGCCTCCGGATTGCAGGTGGCGCCGGTCGGGCTCGAATTCGCGCCCGGCAGCACAGCGCAAGGCGTGTGGCTGACCAATACCGGCAACGATGTGTTGCGGGCACAGGTGCGCGTCTTTCACTGGACCCAGGCGGATGGGAAGGATGTCCTGACACCGACCCAGGGCCTGGTCGCCAGCCCGCCGATGCTGAACCTGCAACCGGGCGCAAAACAGTTGGTGCGGGTCATCCGCACCGGCGCGCCCGCGGCGGGTCCGAACGAGGATGCGTTCCGGTTGCTGATTGACGAGCTGCCGCAACCGGAAAAGGAAAACAAATCCAGCGTGCGTTACATCCTGCGCTACTCGGTGCCGGCTTTCGTCGAGCCGGCCGGTTCGCAGAACGCGGCGCCGGCGCTGACCTGGTCGCTGCAACGCGATGCCGATGGAGTCGTGCTCGTAGTCAGCAACACCGGAGCGCGGCACGCGCAGCTCAGCGATGCCAGCTTGCAGCCCTCGGGCGGCAAGCCGATCCCCCTTTCGAACGGGCTGCTCGGTTACACGCTGCCCGGTTCCACGATGCGCTGGCAGCTGAAGGTGCCCGCGGCGCAGCTCGGCAACGGCACTCTCCTGAAGGTTACGGTCAATGGAAAGCCGTTCGAGCAAACGCTTCCGGGCAACGATCTGCCTCGCTAGCGCACTGCTGGCGCCAACCTTGGCCGTGGCCGCAACCGATGCCGCATCGGATTCCGGCACGGCAATGGATTCATCCGGTGTCTCGGTGATTCCGGATGCGCCTGCCGCTTCGAACGGCGAACCCGGTGACGAGGATCTCTATCTCGAGGTCGTGCTGAACGGCAACGATACCCGCCAGATCGCCCATTTCGTGCACGAGGGCGAGCACTTCCGCGCCAGCACGGAAACCCTGCGCAAGCTTGGTTTCAGGCTGCCCGCCGATGCCCCACAGGTATTGACGCTCGATGCCATCCCCGGCGTGGCCGTGCATTACGACCAGGGCGCGCAGAAGCTGGACATCACCGCGCCGTTCGATCTGCTGAACGTCAGTGCGGCGATGCTCAACACGCGCGCCAATCCGATTCCGCAACCGCAGGCCTCACCAGGCCTGTTGCTGAATTACGATCTCTACGGCACGCGCGACATCCACGGCAACAGCGCACTTTCGGCATTCACGGAACTGCGCGCGTTCAACCAATGGGGCGTGCTGTCCAATACCGCACTCTCGCGCGTGAACGACTCGAGCGGCACCGGCATGCAGACCGACAGCGTGCGGCTCGACACGACCTTCAGCCATTCCTTCGTGGACTCGGCGCTAACGCTGCGCATCGGCGACATCGTCAGCGGCAGCTTGGGCTGGAGCCGCGCCACGCGCCTGGGCGGTTTCCAGTTGCAGCGCAACTTCGCCCTTCAGCCGGATCTGGTGACGTTTCCGATCCCCGCGTTTTTCGGGCAGGCGGCATTGCCGTCCACCGTCGAGCTGTACATCAACGGCATGAAGCAGTACAGCGGCAAAGTTCCGGCCGGCCCTTTCCAGTTGAACACGGTGCCGATCGTCAACGGCAACGGCCAAGCCCAGGTGGTGATCACCGATGCGATGGGTCGGCAGACTTCGCTGAACTTTCCTTTTTACACTACCAGCCAGTTGCTGCGCGCGGGCCTCAGCGATTATTCGATTGATCTTGGTTTCGTGCGCAAGGATTACGGTGTCAGTTCGTTTTCCTACGGCGGCGATCCGGTGGCCAGCGGCGTCTATCGTTACGGCGTGCGCGATTGGCTGACGCTCGAAGGTCATGCCGAGACGACCTCGGAGCTTGCCAACGGCGGCGTGGGCGCGGTGGTGGAAATCGGCAAGACCGGCATCGTCAATGCATCTTGGGCGAGCAGCCACGACCACGGCGCGAGCGGCACGCAGGCGGAGTTTGGCTACAACTGGCGCAACGAGCACTTCAATCTCTCGCTCGACACGTTGCGCACGTTTGGCGACTACCGTGATGCCGCTTCCCGCTACAGTTTGCCGCCGCCGCAGCGCTCCGATCGCGCGCTGGCCGGCTTTACCATGGGCCGGATGGGCAGCCTCGGCATCAGCTACATCGCGTTGCAGTATCAGAACCAACCACGCTCGCGCTACGCCAGCGCTTATTATTTCAAGTCGCTTGGAGAGCACGCGTCGCTGGATCTGAGCATCAACCAGAACCTGGACGACCACACCGACCGCAACGTCTTCCTGGGTGTGTCGCTCACGCTGGACAACAATGTCTCCGCGAGCATTTCCGCACAGCACGACGGCAATGGCACGCTGTTCACGGCCGACGCCAGCAAGCCGGTGAACCCGGACGGCGGCTTCGGATGGCGCGTGCGCGCACAGACCGGTGAGAGCGAGAACGGCGGACAGGCCGAGATTGGTTATCGCGGCCAGAACGGCGAGATCATCGCCGGCGTGCAGAGCTTGGCGGGCATCAATTACGGCTACGCCGACTGGAGCGGCGCCCTGGTATTCATGGACAGGCAGTTCTTCGCTGCGCGCCGCATAGACGACGCCTTCGCGGTGGTATCCACCAGCGGCGTGGCCGGCGTGCCGGTGAAACTGGAGAACCGCCCGATCGGCACCACCAATTCCGGTGGCGACTTGCTGGTCACCCCGCTGAATGCCTATCAGCGCAACAAGCTGTCCATTGACCCGATGCACCTGCCAGCCAACGTGAACATCGCGCGCGTGGATGCGCAGGTGGTGCCCTCCGATCG
>DASSNC010000127.1:0-2685 GCA_035688305.1 Rhodanobacteraceae bacterium | reverse complement strand
GACCCCGCCATGTCGCCATGTGCGGCATCATAGAATTCCAGCATCAGAGCGCCAAAGGGCGAATCCGTGGCACCGCCGCGATGGATGTACGCCAGCGCGCCGGCCTGGTCGCCTTCACGCCAGCGCAACATGCTCTTGTAGAACAGCAGCAGGACATTGGCAGGATCGTTGACCAGCGCCGCGTCAATCCGAGCTTCGGCCGCGCGGGTGCGCCCCATCGCCGCCAGTTCATTGGCAGCCCAGTAGTTCACCGCGGAATTGTCCGGCGCCAGTTCCAGGGCACGCTGCATCGGTTCCACCATTGCAACGTAATGCCGCTGCGAGAACTGGTTGTAGCTCAGGGCGGCGTAGGCCTCCGCGTCACCCGGATCGAGCGCGAGCGCGCGATGCGCGGCATCGTCCGAAGTCTTCCAGCTCGCCTTCCAGTCGGCATGGCTGTACTGCGGCAGCACCGCGTAGGCGACGGCGAGCTTGGCCCAGGCGCGCGAGAATCGGGGGTCGAGCGCGGTCGCCTTCTGCAACAAGGCGATCGCAAGCGGCAGGCTGTCGCCTACCCGCTTGTTGACCAGTGTTTGCGCCGTGACGAAATCCGCGTAGGCGTCCGCGCTGGTGGTCGCCACCGGGACCAGCGTTGCCTGCTCGCTGCCCGTCAAAACGATTTTCAGGTGATCGGTGATCGCGCGGGCGATGCGTTCCTGCACGTCGAAAATGTTGCTCAGGTCGCCGTCGTAGCTCTGCGACCACACCTCGAAACCGTCGCCGGTGCGGACCAGTTGGACGCTGATGCGCACCGCATCACCCTGGGTGCGCACCGATCCCTGAAGGACATTCGCGACCTTCAGCGCACTGCCGATGGTGCGAAGATCTGCGTTGCGGCTGCCGTAATAGAACGATGACGCGCGCCCGGCCACCTTCAGGCCCTGCACCTTGGCGAGCGCGTTCAACAATTCCTCGGCCATGCCGGCGGAAAAATAACCGTGGTCGTGGGCGGGGCTGAGATCCTCGAACGGCAATACCGCGATGGATTTGGGCGGAATGGCGGAAGCCGCATCGCCGTTCAGCCCGGAACCCTTGTGCCACACGAACGTGTTGGTCAGCAGCAGCACCACCGCGACCAGCAGCACCGCGATGATCCATTTGTCCAGTTTGCGCCCCGTCGAGTGCGCGATCGAATCGTTCGGCGCAATCTCGCTTTCGCGTTTCAAACCTTGCGGAGTGAATTCGTAGAACCACGCAAATGCAACCCAGAACGGAAAGCCGACCGCGCCCGCGATCACGAACCAGCGCGCGATCCATCCGTAGTCGCCGAACAATGGCAGCAATTGCGCCAGACCCTGCGCCAGCGCCCACACCGCGCCGGCATACAGCACCGCGGCGCGCAGCACGTTGCGGCGTTGCAGTTCGGCAAGGAAGCTCACGGCTTCTCCTTGGACGCCTGCACGCCGATGAACACACCGAGGACGACCACCACCAGTTCGATGGCGACGGCCATCCAGTCCTGCCGACGGAAGTTTGCGGTGATGCGACGCAAAATCATGGCGCTGGCTTCCCGGCCGCGGCAATCACTTCAGCGAGCTGCTGTTGGACAGCCGGGATCGTGTCCATATTCGTCTCGGTGAGGCTCAACTGGTAAGTGAGGGCGGGCAGCAGGCCAGGCGTGGCGCGCAGGGTTGCGGCGGCGCGTTCGATCGTTGCGGCCGGGACGTCGATATGGCAGGTTTTCGGCAGGCGGGTGACGATTACGTTGCCGGTGGTTGCAAAGATGTCTCCACACGAAGCCTTGATGGCTTTCTGGATCGAATACGGAAGCACACTACGTACCAGCTCACGATACGGTGCCTCGGCTTTCATCGTGGCCGATTGCGACCAGTCATAGCTGTAGTAGCCGATCAACAGAGCGCGCAATCTCGCGTTGCGGATCAGATCGATGGCGCCGGTCGATTTCATTTCATCGAACGTCGCGCGGTTGCTTGGCATGGTCAGTATTTGGCTCGCCTGGTATGCGCTGGCTACCCACGTTGCCGGGTCGACTGAGCCCGGTGACTCCAAGCCCTTTATCGCGGTCCTGGAATAATTGGCAGCGACCTGCTGATAGTCCATGTAGGTTTGCAGGTTGATCCGTTCGTTGTCGAGATCCCCGCGCAGTTGCTGCAGCAATACATCGGCGCGTTGCTGCTCGGCATGCGCCGTGGCCCACTCCTGCGCCTGCAGGCCGATGAACACGCCCAACACGACGATCAACAATTCGACGACGACGGCGGTCCAGTCCTGGCGGCGGAAGTTGGCGGTGATGCGGCGCAGGATCATGGCGACACCTTCTTTTTCACGGTTTCAGATTCAGCGCCAAGTGCGTCGAGCGCATCCTCGATGTTGCTTTTCAATCTGCCGACGTTAGTCGTCGCATTGACGGCAAAGCTGTACTGATAGCGCAGGGACGCGGCGACGCCCGGATTGCTGCGAAGTGCGGCGGCAACTGTCTTGAGGGCCGCGGGCTCGGCCTCGAATTGGCAGCGTTCGACAAACCCGACGATATAGCCGTGCCGATCCCGCACGTCGCTGCAGGTCTTGTGCATGGCGATCTGCATGTCCAGCGGGATGATTTCCCGCACGGTCCTGCGATAGTCCGACCTCCAACCCGTGTTGTAGAGATCCAGTGCGGTGTCGAATGCAAAGTACTCCGACAAC
>DASSNC010000126.1:0-15161 GCA_035688305.1 Rhodanobacteraceae bacterium | reverse complement strand
CTTGTACTGGTCGAGGATCCATTCCAGCGCCGAGCGGTTGCCGAGTTTGTAATCCCACGCTTCCGGCGGCACGCCGGCCAGGGTGGTTTCCGAATCAAGCACGATGCGGCCGCCTTCCTTGTCGGCTTTCAACATCGCTTTCGGCGTGGCGCCGTTCTTGCGCGCTTTCTCGTCGGGGATGTCGGTGCGTGCGAGCGGCCACGGCTCGACCGATTCGTAACCGATGTGCAAATCCATCAACGTTTTGCCCCAGTCGGCCCAGCGCCAGAAATCCGGGTAGAAGGGCACGCGCGGAAATTCGCGCTTGAGGTTCTGCGCGTACTTCGCGCGATACACCGGGTCGTGCAGCACCGCGTAGACGTAATGGAAGATGTCCATCCTGGTGATCGCGCGCGCCTTGCCCTTGGCGCGCGCGGCCGTCTTCCCTTCTCCCTCCGGGAGAAGGTGGCGCGCAGCGCCGGATGAGGGTCCGTCCTTGTAATGACTCTTGAACTGCTTCAACGCCCAGTCGGTGATGTTGTCTTCATAAGCGCTGCTGCTCTCGGAAATACGCAGCAGTGGTAGGCAGACGCTGTCGCCGTTGAAGTGGTAGTCAACCAGCTTGCCGCTCGCAAGTACGTTGAAGTCCTTGGCGCCGACGTTGACGCAGATGGCGACGTTGTCCCATCTTCCGACAACGGGGAAGATCCTGTTCTGCTGATACAGACGGTGAGTGATGACATCCGCATAGTAGGAGAATCGCTCAACGAATGGCCTGTACAGCACTTCACGCAGATGCGAATCATCAAACTCCAGTACGGTGTTCCGCTTGATGTGGGCCTCAAGTTCGCTTGTCCATTTGATCGCTCGATCTACGAAATCGTTGATGGCCGTATTGCCTGATCGCTTTAGCCATCGTTCGCGCTCCAACTCGTAGATGTCGACAAACTCCTCAACTTTTCTTCGGAGCTGCGATTCGGTTACGTCGTAAACCCACTCATCGCGTGCAGTGACCACGCCCAACGAAAACAGCTTGAAGATCGCCTTTTCCTGCGACGGCTTCTTCGCCGCCTTCGCCGCCTTGGTCGCGACCGGAATCAACGAATCGAAATCGTTGTCGGTGAGATTCAGCCAGTTGTGTCTGGCGTCCGGGCGGATTTCGCTGCGCGCGATGCCGTTGAGCCGCGCCTTGGACAGCCACGCCAGCTTTTCCTCGGCGGTCTCGAACTCGGGACGGCGCGAATAGAAGATGCGGCAGCCCTGCGCCTTGGCGCGCTTGACCAGAAACCCGATCGCAACGCCGGTCTGGATGCCGAACACGTTGTGCTTCGTGCCCGACAGCTTCGGGTTGGCGCGCACGTCGCCACCCAGATCGACGATGTGGATTTCGTTGAACTCGCGGGTGACGACGTCGCGGAAACCGTCGAAGGTGCGCGAATCGATCCAGCTGCGGTTGCTGATGAAGGCGACCACGCCGTTCTCGGCGATGCGGTCGCTGGCCCAGCGGAAGAAGCGCGCGTACATGTCGTACAGCTTGGTCTTTTGCGCGGTGGAAGCCTTGATGTAGGTTTCCTTGATGCGCGCGTCGATGTCGGGGTATTCGCGGTTCTTGTTGTTGTCGTTCTCGTTGGCCTGGTTGGCGTTGTAGGGCGGGTTGCCGATCACCACGCTGATCTTGCGGCGGTTCTGGCGCTTGATGCGCTCGATGTTTTCCTCGCCCATGCCGAACAGGTCAGCGACCTGCTGGCCGGTGTAGCGGCGCAGGCCGGCGACGTTGTCCAGCGTGTCCACGAAGCACAGGTTGGGATATTCCAGGTACTCGCCGCTGATCGCGGCGAAGGTCGCCTCGATGTTCAGGTTGGCGACGTAGTAGGGCAGGATCGCGACCTCGTTGGCGTGCAGTTCTTCGAGGTACTTGTGCTTCAACTTGGCGGGCTGGCCGCGGAAATGTTCCAGCAGTTCGCAGATGAAGGTGCCGGTGCCGGCGGCGGGATCGAGGATTTCCACGTCCTTGTCGATGAGGTTCCTGCCGAAGTGCTGCTCGCACAGCCAGTCGGCCGAATCGATCATGAAACGCACGATTTCGTTGGGGGTGTACACCACGCCGAGGCGATCGGCGGCCTTGGGGTTGTAGACCTTGTAGAAGTTTTCGTAAACGACCTTCAGGAATGTCTGTTTCTCGTGGTGGCTGGCGATCTGGCCGGCGCTGCGGCGGATCGCGGCGTAGTAGGGCTCAAGCGCGCGCAGCGTCTGGTGCTTGGTGTTGCCGGTGAAGAAGGTGTGTTCGAGCTTGTACAGCTCGCGCGCGATGTTGTTGTCCTCGTGGTAGTTGGTGCCGGGAAACACCAGCGCGAAAATTTCCTCGGTGAGGATGTGCTGGATCAGGATCTCGCGCACGTCGGCTTCGCTTAGCGACGGGTTGATCGATTCCTGCGCGTGCTTGAGGAACTTGTCGGCGGCAGTGCGGAACGCGTCGCTGTCGGCGTAGGCGCGCTGGATCATCGCGCGCAGCGCCTCGCACACCGCGGGCAGGTCGGCCTTGAACTGCTCGACCGCCTTGCGGAATTCGGCGATTTCCGGGCGCTCGTAGCCGAAGAACAGTTCCAGCAGGCGTTGCAGGTGCTCGACGTCATCGACCGCGCAGCGGATGACTTCACGTTTGTTCTGGATCAGCACCGCTTCGCGCGAATCCTCGAACACGATGTTGTCCTGCGGGTAGCCGCGCTTGAATTTGAGTTCGATCTCGGCGTCGAGGTCGTCCTTTTCATCCTTGGCTTCCCAGTAGCCGAATGGCAGGCGCAGGCCGTACAGCAGCGCGCCGTCCACGTAGCGGCGTTCCTTCGCGGGCGATTCGATTTCGTATTCGGGCACGAAAGTCAGATCGTGCGAGCGGCCCCAGCCCTTCAGCAGGTCCTTGAAGGCCTCGCGCACCACGCTTTCGCGATGGGTGCCGCCAAGCTGGCGCAGCTTGGCCAGCTCGGCGAGGTATTGCTGGATCAGGAGGCGTGACATGGAGTCCCCTTGTTCACAATGGCGCAGTCCCTTCGCTCAACAGTTCGTAGTACGACTGATACAGCCACACGCGATTGCGGCGCTGGCCGGTGATCTCGTGGATGATGCCGAGTTGTTGCAGGCCGGTGAAGGCGCCGCGCACGGTCGGCGGCGTGAGTGCCAGTGCCCTGGCCACGCGTGCGGCCGACTGGATCGGTTGGCGGGTGAACTGTTCGAACACTTGCAAGGCACTGCCGGCCTTGCGGCCAAGGCTGTGCAACTTGATGCGGTCGTCTTCCCAAAGTTTCAGCGCGCGGTGCGCCGATTCCACCGCCTGCGTGGAAGTTTCGGCAACACCTTCGAGGAAGAACGCGAGCCATGCTTCCCAGTTGCCGCTGCGGCGCACGGCGTCGAGTTGGTCGTAATAGCGCTGCCGGTGGGTCTTGAAATACAGGCTCAGGTAAAAGCCCGGTTCCTGCAGCACCCCGGCTTCGCACAGGATCAGCGTGATCAGGAGCCGGCCCAGGCGACCATTGCCATCGAGGAACGGGTGGATGGTTTCAAATTGCACGTGTGCCAGGGCCGCGCGGATCAGCGGCGGCATGTCCCTTTCGGGTGCATGCAGGAATTTTTCGAATGCGTCGAGACACCCGGCGAGCTGGTCGGGCGGCGGGGGAACGTGGCGGGCCAGCGCGGGCGAGCGGCCGCCGATCCAGTTCTGCGTGCGTCGGAACTCGCCGGGGGTCTTGGTCGCGCCGCGGCCACCGCGCAGCAGCACCGCGTGGATTTCCCGGATCAGCCGCAGCGACAGCGGAAAGCCGCCGCGCAGACGCTTCAATCCATGGTCCAGCGCTGCGATGTAGTTGGAGACCTCTTCCACGTCGGCGATCGGCACACCCGGCGCTTCTTCCAACTCGAACAGCATGAGGTCCGAAAGTGACGACTGGGTGCCCTCGATCTGCGAGGACAGCAGGGCTTCCTTGCGGATGAAGTGATACAGGAACAGCTTGGGATCGGGCAGCATGCGGGTCATGCCGTCCAAACGTCCGAGCGCTTGGTTGGCGCGTTCCAGTTGCGCGATCAAGGGGCCGTCGAATTGCAGTGGTGGCGTCGGTGGCAACGGGGCGGGCACGAAGGCGCGATAGCCCGTGCCGGCCATGTTGCCTTGCACGTAGGTGCCGGCCACCCGGTCCATAGATCGCCCCACTTTCTCAAGTGAGGCGATTGTGGACTTTTAAGAAAAAAAGTCAACCAAGTTTTCTTAAGAACGCCAGTTCGTCCCAGTTACGAAAATTGTGGGCAGGGGTGGTCACTGCGCGCCCAGGAAATCCTTCTTGCCGATCTGCACGCCGGCGACGCGCAGGATGTCGTAGGCGGTGGTGCAATGGAAGAACATGGTCGGAATGGTGAAGCCGAGCAGGTAGTCCTGGCCGCTGAACTCCAGGTCGCCGTTGCGCATCTTGAGGTGGATGTTGCGGGTTTCGCTGCCGTCGATTTGTTCGGGCTTGAAGCCCTGCACGTAGGCAATGGTGCGGGCGATGCGGTCCTGCGCTTCGGCCAGCGTGGTTTCGTTGTCCGGGAACGCCTGCGGCTCGACGCCGGCCAGCCTGGCCGGGCAGCGTGCGCAGACGTCACAGGCAATCTGGATCTGCTTGATCAGCGGCAGCATGTCGAAGATCAGGCGTTGCTGCAGCAGGCCGTCGGCGTTGGCGTTCAGGCTTTGCGCGTGCGCTTCGCCCTTCTTCAGCACGTTGGAAAGGTTGGTCAGCGCACGCACGAACACCGGAACGGAAGCCTGGTACATGGAGATGGTCATGGAGCAATCCTTGTGGTGAGTGGAAAAACGGTCGCGAGGAAGTCGGCCTTCAGGCCGGCCTTTGCATCGGGATGGAGGGAAGCATTCAGGCGCGTTGACGACTGCCGAGCATCCGCGCGGGCAGGGTGATCACTGCGCGCAGGATACCGAACACGCCATCGACGGCGATGCCGAGCAGGCGAAACGGCAGCAGGATCAGCCACACGAGTGGCCACAGCACCAGCGCCAGCAACGCCAGCGGCCAACAGAAAACCAGCAGCAGCAACCACAACAGGAAGGTTTTCATGCAGCGTGCCCTCGTGAGGAACGGACAATCTGCAAATGGTAGCGCTGCGGCGTGATCACAAGGGCGATTCGACATCCGCGGGTTGCGGAACCACCGGCGCCGGGCCGGGCGAGGCCATGCCGCGCGTCGCGTAGGCCGTGACCACCAGCGCCACGATCACCAGCGCGCTGGCCAGAGCAAAGGACACGCCCGGGAAATTTTGCACCGGCGCGTGCTTGCTGATGAACAGTGCGAACAGGTTGGCGAACACCAGCGGCCCGAAGATGCCGGCGAAGCTGCGCAGGCTGGAGATTGCGCCTTGCAGGCGGCCTTGTTCGGCAGGATCCACCAGGTGTGTCATCACCGATTGCGCGGGTGGGCCGGCGAGACCGCCCAGGCACAGGAATGGAATGCCGAGCCAGAACATCCATGCGATCGGCGCAAAACCGAACACGAGATAGCCGATCACCGCGAACGCCAGTCCAACCAGCATCAACCTGCGGTCGCCAAGCCTCGGTGCCAGTGGGCGCACCAGTCCGCCCTGCACGATCGCGGTGCACAGGCCGACCAGTCCGAGCGCGAGACCGACCGTCTTGGTGTCCCAGTTGAAGCGGAAATCGGTGTACAGCACGAAGGTGGCGTTGAGCGAGTACTGCGCCAGCGCCAGCAGGAAGAACACGGCGGCCAGCGCGAACACCTGCGGGTAGCGCTTCAGCAGCAGCAACGAACCCATCGGGTTGGCGTGCTTCCACTCGAAGCGCTTGCTGCGGCGCTCGCGCGGCAGTGACTCGGGCAACACGATCAGGCCGTACAGGAAGTTGGTCAGCGACAGGCCCGCTGCCACCCAGAACGGCAGCCGGATCCAGATATGGCCGAGGAATCCGCCGAGCGCGGGACCGATCACGAAGCCGAGCCCGAAGGCCGCACCGATCATGCCGAACGCAGCGGCGCGCTTTTCCTGCGGCGTGATGTCGGCGATGTAGGCGTTGGCGGTGGTGAAGCTGGCCGCGCAGACGCCCGAAATCGCGCGCCCGATGAACAGGATCCAGAGGTACGGCGCCAGCGCCATCACGATGAAGTCGATGCCGAGTCCGCAGCAGGAAATCAGGATCACGCTGCGGCGGCCGAAGCGGTCCGACAGTGCGCCCTGCAGCGGCGAGAACACGAACTGCATCAGCATGAACAGGGTGCCGAAGAAGCTGGCCCACACCGCTGCGCGCGCGATGCTGCCGCCGACCATGTCGATGATCAGGTGCGGCAGCACCGGGATGATGATCCCGAAGCTCAGGATGTCGATCAGCACGGTGACGAAGATGAACGCCACCGCCGCGTGGCGGCGGGGGTGCGCGATGGCGGCGACGGGGGATGTCATGGGTGTGTCGCGGCAGGTTCCAACCTGTGGTGGGGTCGATTGTCTGTCGGCGCAGGGTGGCTTGCGTGGAAGGTCCGGCCGTGGATACGTGCACTGTTATCGCATCTCGCGGACCGGGCATGGCCGGCCGGGCAAGCCGGCCGGGTGGCAGGCACGGTCGCTCGCACAGGTCAGCCCGTGCTGTCGATGTCGATGAAGCGCAGGAACTCCGCGCGGGTGCGCGCGTCTTCGCGGAAGCTGCCGAGCATCTGGCTGGTGATCAGCGACACGCCACGCTTGTGCACGCCACGGGTGGTCATGCACTGGTGGGCGGCGTCGATCACCACGCCGACGCCGCGCGGCGCCAGGACCGCGCTGATGCACGCCGCGATCTGCGCGGTGAGTTTTTCCTGCACCTGGAAGCGGTGCGCAAACGCATCCACCACGCGTGCCAGCTTGCTGATGCCGACGACCTTGCCATCGGGCAGGTAGCCGATGTGCGCGCGGCCGATGATCGGCGCCATGTGGTGTTCGCAGAACGATTCGAACTGGATGTCGCGCAGCACGATCATTTCGTCGTAGCCGGCGACTTCCTCGAAGGTGCGGGCGAGGTATTCCTGTGGATCCTCGTGGTAGCCCGAGAACCATTCCGAGTATGCATCGACCACGCGCTTGGGGGTGTCGCGCAGGCCTTCGCGGGTCGGTTCGTCGCCGGCCCAGCGCAACAGCGTGCGCACCGCGTCCATGGCCTGCTCGCGGCTGACTGGCGGCGAGGTTGGCACCGGCGCAGCACAACCCGAGGGTTGCCGGGGTTCGTTCATGGCAGGGTTCCAGATAACTGATATTCCGGCAGTGTAACGGTGTCGCGGTGGGCGCCGGCAACGGCCGGGTGTCTCGGCCGGCGAGACGGCGCGCCGTAATATGCGGGTCTGGTCACGATCGACTGGGGGCAACATGTTGAGTGAACGACTGGACGCCGCGCTGGCCTATGCGCGGCGCGCGCACAACGGGCAGGTTCGCAAGGGCACGACGATTCCCTACATCGCGCATCCGATGGCGGTGGCGGCCCTGGTACTCACGCGCGGTGGCGACGAGGACCAGGCCATCGCCGCGCTGTTGCACGACGTGGTGGAAGATTGCGAACCATTTGCCGACGGCGTGCCGCACGCGCAGGCGATCGGGCGCGAATTTGGTGCCCGTGTGGCGGCGATGGTGCTGGCCTGCACCGATGCCAGTGTCGATGACAAGGCTGCCGAGCGCGGGGTCGATTCGCCGGAGGCAAAACGCGATGGCTGGTATCGGCGCAAGCGCGCCTATCTTGCACACTTGCCGGATGCCGGTGATGCGCTGCTGGTGAGCGCCTGCGACAAGCTGCACAACGCGCGCGCGATCCGCATGGATCTGGCGCAATTGGGCGGTGTGTTGTTCGAGCGTTTCAATGCCGGCCGCGAGGGCACGCTCTGGTACTACCGCGAACTCGCAATGCGCTTCGCCGAACTTGGCAGCCCGGTGGCTGGTGAACTCGATCGCGAAGTCGGCGAAATCGAGCGCTTGGCGGCACTGGGCTGAGCCTGTCCGGGCCGCATCAGGTCAGCGCAGGATCATCGTCCGATTCGCTGGCGTCGTCCTCGTCGTTGCCGGCCGAGGCATCGCCAAGCAGCGCCTGCGCGTCCGCTGCCGGCAAGGATTCCACGTCGCGCAGCTTGCGCACGATCGCACGGCTGCGCACGCCGGTGGCGTCGAGCTGGGTGCTGGCCTCGTCCAGTTTCTTTTTGACCTTGCCGAGCACGTCGCCGAACTTGCCGAACTCGGTCTTGACCGCGCCGAGGGTCTGCCACACCTCGCTCGAGCGCTGTTCGATCGCAAGCGTACGAAAGCCGAGGCGCAGGCTGTTGAGCAGGGCCGAAAGCGTGGTCGGGCCGGCCAGCGTGACGTGGTGTTCGCGCTGGATGGCCTCGAACAGGCCGGGACGGCGCAGCACTTCGGCGTACAGGCTCTCGGTCGGCAGGAACAGGATCGCGAAATCGGTGGTGGCTGGCGGTGCGATGTATTTCGCGTGGATGGTCTTTGCTTCCTCGCGCACGCGGCGTTCCAGCGCCAACGCAGCGTCGTTGGCGGCGGCCGCATCGGCGCGCTCCTGCGCATCCAGCAGGCGTTCGTAGTCCTCGCGCGGAAACTTGGCGTCGATCGGCAACAGCACCGGCTGCCCTTGCGTGGCGCCCGGCAGGCGCACCGCGAATTCCACGCGTTCGTTGCTGCCCGGCACGGTGGCGACGTTGACGAGGTACTGGTCGGGCGTCAGCATTTCCGACAGCAGCGCGGCCAGCTGGGTTTCGCCGAAGATGCCGCGGTTCTTGACGTTGGTGAGCACGCGATTGAGATCGCCGACGCCGCTGGCGAGGGTGCGCATTTCGCCGAGGCCGCGTTGCACCGCCTCAAGGTGTTCGGAAACCTGCTTGAAGGACGCGCCGAGCCGCGCTTCCAGCGTGGCCTGCAATTTCTCATCGACGACCTTGCGCATCCTTTCCAGTTGCTCGGCGTTGTCGGTCTGCAGCAACTTGAGCTGCGTTTCCAGCGTGCCGCGTACCTCGCCGAGCCGCTTCTCGTTGCCGGCACTCAGCTCGCCGAGGTTTTTCTGCAGGCGTTCGCCGAGTCGATCGAGCGACTGCGTGAGCTCGCCGCGGCCGGCACGCTGTTCGTCGCGCAGCGTCTGGTCGAGACGTTGGCTGTCGCTGCGCAAGGCGTCGAGTTTTTCGCGCAAGGCGGGGTCACCGCGGCCGCGCGCCAGCGCCGCCAGTTGCAGCAGCAACACGCACGCGGCCAGCACGATCAGGACAACCAGCAGGATGATTTCGGTCGACATGGTTGGGTGATTGTAGGCGAGCGGTGTTGCAAGGCTAGCCATACGGCGTCGCGGCGGGTGAGATGGGCAAGGGAGCCGCCAGCCGCGAAAGCACGGTCGGGCCTTCCGGACCTCCTGCAAGGCGCACCCGGATTCGCAATCTCTCCTACCGACGCGGCAGGACCGCCCGCCGCGGCACCACGGCCATGGTCAACCGCGAAGCGCACACCAGCTCGCCGCCCTCGTTTTCGATGCGGATTTCCCACACTTGCGTGCTGCGGCCGATGTGCAGGGCGCGTGCGGTGCCGGTGACGAGGCCTTCGCGCACCGCGCGCAGGTGGTTGGCGTTGATGTCGAGCCCGACCGCCGCGAAGCCATCCTCGCAGCACAACATCGCGGCGCTCGAACCGAGTGTTTCGGCGAGCGCGACCGAAGCGCCGCCGTGCAGGATGCCGTAGGGCTGGCGGGTGCGGTCATCGACCGGCATCGTGCCCTTGAGATAGTCGTCGCCGATTTCGGTGATGCGGATGTCGATGGCCTGCATCAACGTGCGTTCGCTCCACGCGTTGAGCGTGGTGAGGTCAGCGGTTTGCTTCCAGATGCGCATGCGGGATTCAGCGGGCAGGCTGCGAAACATCACCCGGCAGCCGCGGCATGCCGTGTTCGTCGCGCTCCTCGAACGCGAACTGCGTGGTGTCGATGCCGGCTTCGTGCGGGTCGGGCGCGATCTCCTCGCCTTGCGAGCACTTCCACGCATTGGCGTAGCAACGGGTGGCGTCGTCGCTGTCACCGGCGGCGGATTGGGTGTCGCCCAGTGAGGCCCAACTGGCGGCGCTTGGCTTCACGGCCAGCGCGCGGACCAGATACTCACGCGCAGCGCGTGGATCCGAGGCGCGCATCGACAGCACGCCCAGCGCGCGCAGCAAGGTGTCATCATCGGGATGCGCGTCCAGCCAGCGTTTGGCGTTGCGCAGACGTGCGGCGGCTTGCGCCGGGGGCGTGGCGTCCGCGTAAGCCGCGACCAGGGCCGGATCCCACTCGCGCTTCAACACGTCCTCGATCGCATCGAGTGCGTCGTGCGCGACGCCGAGCGTGGATGCGCGTCGCGCGTAGGCTTCGAGCAAGGCCGGCAGCTGGCGCTGCTGGCGGGTTGCCTGCTTCCACAAGCTGGCCAGGGTTGCTGCATCGGGCGCGTCGCGCAACGACGCGCCGAGCACGTCGCCAACCAGCGCGGCGAAGTCGCTGCTGCCCAGCATGTCGGATTTGCGCAACGGCTCCAGCGCGGCGCGGGCCTTGTCGGGCTGGCCGGCGGCGAGCGCCGCGCGTGCGTACTCGTGCCAGCCGGCTGGCGGCAACTTGCCGGCTTCGGCACCGGGCGCCAGCAGTTGCAAGGCTTCCTCGGCGCGACCGTCGCCGCGCAGGATGCGCGCGCGCAGGATGCGTGCGGCTTCCGGTGCGTGCTGCGCGGCTTCGTCGAGTGCTTCCAATGCGCGCGTGGTGTCGCCGTGGCGGTGTGCGGCTTCGGCTGCCGCGAGCAGCGCGGGCGAACGCATGGCCGAATATTGCGCGGCGCGCTGCAGGGTGCGTGCGGCTTCCACGTGGCGGCCTTCGGCGAGCGCAACCAGGCCATCTCGCAGGCGCTCGTGGCTGATCCGCCGGTGCCGGCGCGACAGCGCGCCGAACGGCCAGCGCAGTACCCACCAGATTACGCCGATCACGATCCATGCCGCGATCAACAGGGCTACCGCGCCGATCACGCTGGCCTCGATCTTCCAGCCGCGGAAACGGATCAGCAGGTAGCCCGGATCAGTCGACAGCCATGCGAAGGCGATCGCCGCCAGCACGATCACGACCAACGCGAGGACGAACCAGCGTTTGCCTTTCATCGATGCTTGCCTCCATGGCTGCTCGGGGCGGGCGCCGAAGCCGGTGGTGGCGGTGGCGCGGGCGGCTGGTTGGCGCGCAGGCTGCGCAACTGGGCCAACGCACCACCCAGTTGCGGCGCGGCCGCGGCCGCGGGCTGCGCGAGCAGCGCGTCGAGTTGCGTGCGGGCGGATTTCACCGTTGCATCATTGCCGTCGAACTGCGTCGCCAGCAGTTGCGCGGCGCGCTTGAGCGCATCGCGACTGGTGCCCGTGTCGAATGCAAGCAGGGCTTCCTGGGCCTGCGCCAGATCCAGCGCCAGCGCCTGCCGGGCGAAACCGGCATCGACCGATGGCGCACTGGTATCGGTGTTTTCGCGCGATACCCGCACGATGCCGCTGAAGGAGTGCGCGACGCGCGACCAGAAGCCCGGTTTGGCTGCCGGTTGCTGCGCTTCCGACCCCGGCGTGGCCAGTGGCAGCGTGACCACTTCATTGCGCAGGGCCGAGAGCGCGTCGAGCGTGGATTGCCGTGCCGGTGGCGCGGCGGCGGCAAGGGCATCGCGTTCGGTGGTGGCGCTGACCCGCACCGGCGCGTACGCCGGGTCCTGCACCTGGGCCAGCAAGGTGATGGCTTGCGAATAGGCCTTCAATGCGCCGGTGCTGTCGTGGAACAGGGTGAAGCGCTGTTCGCCGGTGCGCAGCAGCATCTCGACGTCGTCGAGCAGCACGGTATCGTGCGCGGAATGTTGCTGCCCGCTCAGGGTTGTCAGCGCCGTCTCGATATTGGTCGTGCGCAGGCCCAGGCCCTTGACGCCCGAGCGCAGGTCGTCGAGTTCGGATTCCAGCGTGCCGATACGTTGCGTGCCAGCCTGCCCCTGTTTCGCCGCGGCCGCGAGTTGCGATTCAAGGTCGGTCAGTTGCGCGCTGAACTGCTGGCGCGCGGATGCTTCCGCGTGCCGCGCACGATTCACTTGCCATGCACTCCACGCGGCCAGCAAGAGGGCGATGATGGCCACCGCGATGGCGATGGCGGCAATGCCGTTCCCGCGGCCGCGCGGCTTGGGTCGAGGCGGTGTCGTGGTTGCATTATCGGGAGTGTCGCTCATGCGGACATGCTAACAGGGAACCGCGTCATGGCCGACCGCGAACGGTGGCTGCGAGCAGGTCGCCGGCCTGCACGGATGCGGCGCGCAGCACACGCTGGAAGCCCGCGCGGTGCGCTGCATCCACAAGCCGTTCGCTGCTGGCCACCGCGGTGCCCGCGAGCATGTGGCGGCGCGCGTCGGTCGGCAATGCGGCAAGGATGTTGTCCAGCGCCTGCGCGCTCGTGAGCCACACGAACAACGGTTTGCGCGGTGCGCGCAGCAAGGTGTTGGCGTGGCGGCGGTCGAGTCGCGCGGGCGCGCGTTCGTACACGTGCGCGATGGTGACGCTGCCTCCGCGGGCCACGAGTTCGTGCTGCAACAAGCCACGCCCGCCAGCGGCGCCGATGATGCCGATGTGCCGGCCGCGCACGTCGTGCAGTTGCGGCAACGCCAACAGCCCTTCGCTGTCTTCGCGCTCGGGCGTGATCACGCCGGCGAGGCCCGCGCGCCGCAACGCATGCGCCGTGCCGCGGCCGGGCGCCAGCACGCGCGCGCGTGTGCGCAAGCTGGCCAGCGCGGCGGCGAAGCGCACCGCCGCAGGGCTGCTGAAGATGACGATGTCGCAGGCCAGCGCCGTGCGCAAGCTTGCGCGCGCGGTGTCCGCGTCGCCGGCGGCGCGCAGGCGCACACCCGGCAGCGACAGTGGCTCGCCGCCCAGTGCACGCACCCGGCGCGCAAGCGCACCGCCGCTGCCGACCGGGCGGGTGATGGCAATGCGCGTGCCTGCGAGCGGGAGTTTCGGTGTGACCGGCATGCGTGGATGATAGGCCAGCAATGCCGCGGCTTGTCGTGTGCAACAGGCCGCGCCAAACTGGCGCGATGACCATGCCCGATTTCCCGGCCGCTGCCGCGCGTTTGCAATCCGACATCCTGCAGCACATTCCGCTGGCGCGGGCGATGGATATTGCCGTCACCCGTTACACCGGGTCGGAGTTGGAAATGACCGCGCCCTTGGCACCCAACATCAACGACAAGGGTTGCGCCTTCGGTGGCAGCATGGCTTCGCTGCTGACGCTGGCGGGGTGGGGTTTGATCGAACTCTTCCTGCGTGGCGAGGGGCTCGACTGCGATCTTTACATCGGCGATTCGCAGCTGCGCTACAGCGAGCCCGTGTGGGGCGAATTGCGCGGCGTGGCGCGCCTCATCGAAGCCGACGCGTTGCAGGCGTTGGCGGACTCCCTGCGCAAACGCGGCAAGGGTCACGCCGACGTCGTTTGCGAAATCGCGGGCGAGCAGCGTGCGGCCGCAACCCTGAACGCGCGCTTCTTTGCCAAGCGGCGCGCGTGACGCGCCCGCATCAGGCACAATCAACAACGTAATCAAGCGAGGAGACCGTCATGCGTCGTATCGTCATCGCAGGTTGCGTGCTGCTGTTGCTGGCCGGTTGCGCCAGCCTCCAGAACAAGAACAAGGACAAGATGCGCGACCAGACCCTCGAAGGCTATGCCGCGGCCTTGCGCTGGGGCGGCTTCGAGAGCGCGCTTTCCTACGTCGATCCGGCGGTACGCGCCGCGCATCCGCTGACGGCGCAGCAAAAGGCGCTCTACAACACCTTGAGCGTGGCCGAGTATGAAACCACCGGGCCGGTCGCGACCGGCGATGACACCGTCGAGCAAACCGTCCAGCTCAGCCTGATCGTTCATTCCAGCCAGGGCGTCCGCAACGTGATCGATCACCAGACCTGGCATTGGGACGACAAGGCCAAGCGCTGGTGGCTGGAAACAGGCTTGCCGGATATCACGCATGGCAATTGATGCGCGCGTTGCGTTGCGGTCTCCGCCATAATGGCGCGTTTGGCGCCCTGACGACCCTGCAATGCACGAGTTCCTGACCCGCCTGACACAGTTCATCCCCCACCACTTGCCGCTGGTGGCGGCGTTCGTCGTGATCATCCTCGTGCTGATCGGACTTGAGGTGTCGCGCAAGTTCCGCGGCTTCCGCGAGCTGACGCCCGGCGCGCTGGTGCAGATGATCAACCGCGCCGAACCGCTGGTGATCGACCTGTCTGCGGTCGCCGAGTACGAGAAGGGTCATATCACCGGCTCGAAGCACGTCGCGCCCAGCCAGTTCGACCCCGAGAGCAAGGATCTCGCCAAGGCGAAGGACCTGCAGGTCGTCACGGTGTGCAAGAACGGGATGGAGTCGGGCAAGGCTGCGAAGCGGTTGGTCAAGGCCGGCTTCAGCAATGTCGCCACCTTGGCCGGCGGCCTTGACGCATGGCGACGCGCCGAGTTGCCGTTGGCGAAGGGTCGCAAGTGATGGGTTTTTCCGTGCCGCTCGCCTTCGTGGCACAAGCCGCGCTGCGAGGGCAGGATGCCGGGGCGTACATCGGTGCGGTCGATGGGTCGAAGGGCCAGCGCCATGGTCGGCATGATCCATGCAACGGCTTCGTCCTTGGGATCCATGCGTCGGGTTCCGCTTGCCGGCGCGGCCAGGTGGCATGGCGTTGACAGGTACTGGCCAAACCACGGTTGCGGTTGCGACGATGGTTGAACGGGCGGCCGGAAGCAGCGACCCTTGCAGCGGGTCCGCAGGGTTGAGATGCTGCGCCGCATCTACAGGGTGAACAACGATGCAGAAGTATCGAAAGCGACCGGTGGAGGTCGAAGCCATGCAGTTTGTTGCCGGGGAGCGGCCGCCGCTCGACGGCGTGCGTTACTACGGCCCGGAATCCCTGGGCGGCGAATGCTGCTACATGGACACGCCGGAGGGAAGAATGCGCGCTGCGCCCGGCGACTGGATCATCCGTGGCGTGAATGGCGAGCTGTACCCGTGCAGCCCGGATGTCTTCTCCAAGACCTACGACAAGGTCTAGCAACGTTTGCTTGCAACGGCTTTGCCGCTGGCGTCGCGCGCCGCTCAACCCAACCTACAGATTCAACACGCAGCTTGGGTTGAACGAAGTGA
>DASSNC010000124.1:0-5377 GCA_035688305.1 Rhodanobacteraceae bacterium | reverse complement strand
ATTGTCGGGCACGCCGTCCGCTCCGGCATCGCCGGTGAAGTTGTCCTCGCTGTCCCACTCGGACTGCAGGTCGGGTTTGGCGTTGTTGTTCTGGTCCACGAAGCCGCCGTACTTGGCGGCAAACCACAGCGGGTTCTCCAGGGGCACCTGCTCGGAGGGACCGGTGGTCAGCTTGTCAACCGTCGGCGGCCCCCAGGTGCGGGCGCCGCCGTAGCTGCCGAACAGCAGGCTGCCGTTCTGGTTGCCGGGTCGGAGGACCGGGAAGGTGGCACCGGAGGTCGGATTGCCGTTGCCCGCGTTGAACGCGCCGCCAGCGGTGTAACCGGCCTGCATCGCGTTGCCGGCATACGTGGCGAGCACCTCGGTGCGCACCAGCATCTGGCTTTCCTGGATGTTGCCGGTATTGCAGGAATTCGAAGTGGTGCCTTCGCAGATGTCCCACACGCCGTCGCCGTTGCCGTCGTAACTGCACGCGGAACCCCGGCAGTAACTGACCATCTCGATCATGTCCTGGTCGTGGTCGTTGCCCCACTGCGAGTCTTCCCACACCACCATGAAGCTGCCGCGCGCGGCGCCGTGCGAATCGGTCGCGGTCGGCAAACCGAAGGTGTGGCATGGATCGCTGCTGCTCGTGCCGCAGGTACCTGCGTTGGTGGGCGCCTGCCCGCTGACGATCTTCAGCCAGTCGCTTTGCGAGAGCGTGGTCGAGGTCTCGGGACCCAGCACCAGATTGCCGAGGTAGCAACTGCGCCAGCCGGAACTTTTGCCCGTGGCGCTGCCGTCGTTGTTGGCCTGGCAGCCCGGGGTGATGGAAATGGTGTCGTAAAGGCCGCCGCCGGTGGACACCGGCACCTCGAACGTCGGCATGGTTTCCGCCAGCGCGATGGCGTAGGTCGCGACCTTGTTCTTGGCGTCCGCGGGCTTGGTCAGGTCCGGCCGCATGTCGGTGGTCCACGCTTCATAAGCGAGGCCGGCTATCTGGTAGCCGCCTTCGAGCGAAGGCGTGTCCGGGCAGATGCCGAAGGTCTGGTTGAGGTCGGTGATTTCGAATGGGGAGCACACGTCCTGGTAGGTGGTCGAGGTCAACGGGCCCTGGCGACCCACCAGGTACTTCAGCGGCGAACCCGAGCCGGTCTTGGTGTCCAGCCCTTCCATCGTGCCGACCAGCGTGGTGGCGGTGGCGGTATCCAGGTTCACGTTGACGGTAGGAATCTCGTCGCTGTCGAACGAGCCCAGCCCGGTGCTGATCACCACGATGCTGCACTGCGCGCAGTACGCATTGCCGCCATCATCGGTGCTGCGGTACGGGTCGAGCCAGGTCGTCATGACCGGCAAGCCGAGCAGGGAGGCTCCGCCGGTAGTGCTTTCGTCAACCATCGCCGCGGTCGGCGAATCGCCACCCGAAGCACTGGCTCCGCCGATGTAGCGCAATGCCTCGGCGTACATCTCGGCAAGCGGGTTGCCGGAGTCCTTGCACTTGTAGGCCGTGGTGGACCCGCCGGAACCATCCGGATCGAGGATGTGGCCGTTGGCGCCGCTGACGTCGCGCTGCAGGATGCCGTAGGTGGAGCAGTCGTCGTAATTCTGGTCGCCCGGGTTCCAGGAAGTGATCTTGAACCGGCTCAGCGTGTTGATGATGCCTTCGTCTCCGTCGGCCTGGTTGCAGAACTGGCCGGTGGTGAGGTTCACCTCGTCCACCTTGCCGGCTGCCGGCTCGTAATCGCACGCGGTGGTGGAGCTGTTGCCGGCGAACAGGCCGATGTCGCGACGCAGGACGCCGCCGTCGCGTGGCTTGAAATACGTGCCGGAAATCAGGCCGAAGCGCAGCGAGCCGTTTTCGCCATAGCGTTGCAGCAGGCCGGCCGGCTTGTGGTGCGCGATCACCGTGCCGGTGCTCGAGGTCTCGTCGTATTCGCGGCAGAAGGATTCGAGATGGGAGGTGTTGTCGCACACGTCCACGCGCGCGGTCAGGGTGGCGAGTTCGTCGCTGGCCGACGACGCGTCGTCGTTGGGATTGATGTCCGAGCCGGTGCCGAACGCGGAGACCACGTCCTCGCGCCACATGCACTGCTCGCGCGCGGTGGAGGCCCAGTTGTAGTAGGCGCCCTTGGCCACCCGGATCTGCGGCTCGCTGGTGGTGGTCGGCGAGACGTTGCACAGCGAGATCGGATAATTGCTGTAGGGCGTGTACTTGTTGACGTCGCTGCCCGCATACACCTTCGACCAGGCATGCAGGTCGCTCGGGATGTAGGAGCGCTCCAGGATGGTCTTGTCCGTGTCATCCACCACGCGGTTGCCGCCGTACATCACGTAGCGCAGCACGTCTATGCGGCTCATCGCCACCCAGTTCATGAAGTTGCCGCTGAAGGTGGTGCCGTCGCACTGGTGGTTGGTGGCGGCGCCCGACGCCTTGAACGCGCCCGCGCCGTTCTTGCCGCTGACGGTGACCGAGGAGTCGTACGCGTAGCACAGGGTCGGATCGAAATACCCGGCGTAGTCGTAGGCGTTGTTGTAGGTGGTGTCGGGAATGCCGTTGTTGGTGAGGTCGGTGTAGTCGGTATAGGCCTTGATGTAGAGCTGCTCGTCGCGCGACATCACCAGCATCACCAGCGGCGGCACGCTGCCGGTGTTCTGCAGCGGATACAGCGTGGGCTGGGTGTTGGGATTGGACGTGATCGCCGCGCGGCCCATGACCGCGAACATCAGCGGCGCGGCAAGCAGCACCCATGCGCAGGCGACCAGTGCGCTCTGCCAGCGGGGCTTTCCGAATCCAAGGGTTCCGATGGACATGGCGGCTCTCACTCGATGCTTGCGGGCGCTACTTGGTGACGGCGCGATACTGGGCGATGGTGACGGCGCGGCCGTTGCTGCCGTCGGACGGCGACAAGCCCACGCTCTGCACTTCGAAGAATTTGGCGAAACCGCCGGCCGCGATGGACACGCCCAGGCCCCGATAGCCGGCAGCCTGCGCGGTGCCGGACCCCTGGTTGGCGATCACGCCGTCCGGGATCAGCGAGATCGCGGCGGCGATCTTGCCGACGCCGTTGGGGTTGTCCTCGGTGAGGCTCAGGTCGGTGACCCAGGTGGACGGTGCGTAGGGTTCCTCGCCCACGTCAATCGAGCCGGTGATCTGCTTGAGTGGCGTGGGTGCGTTGGCGATTGCATTCTCGAACGTCTTCACCAGCGGGCAGTTACTCGCGGTGACCGGGATGGAGGCCGTCGGGCAGACCGAACTCCAGTCGAAATCCGCATCCGGCACGGCGCCGCCCCAGCTCACCGGCCAGCCGCCGTTCAAAAGGTTGTAGTCCACGAACGGCCCCATCATGCCGCGGATGGAATCCGACATCTGGAACGCCTCCTCGTGGCGCGCGACGTTGGTGGCCATGCGCATTTCCAGGAAGGTGCTCTGCATCGCGATCACCGCGACCAGCGACAGCACGACCAGGAAGATCAGGCCGACGAACAACGCGATGCCGCGCTGGCGCGCGACCGGGAAAGGCGATTGGAAGCGTCGGCTGGATATCGTTCGCATGTCAGATCTGCCGGATCGGGTTGCGCAACTGCACCACCGCGTTCATCTGCACGCGGGTGTATTGCTGCGGCTTGTCGCCAAGCGCGGTGGTGGTGTCGAAGCCGGTGCAGCCGCTGACGATGCTGGCCGTACCGCTGGCGGCCACCTTGTATTCGCAATCATCGGAAAGCCGCAACGGGAACTTTGCGTTGGTGACGTCGGTGGACTGGCTGTCGAATGCATGCGGCACGGCGGTATCGCGCGCCTGCGAGCGCAGCACGTAACCGATCCGCACGGTGATCACGTTGGCCCAGTCGGTGGCCGCCATGTCCTTGGCGTTCTTGTATGTGACCGGAACCGGGTTGCCGTTCGCGGCGCCCGGATCGCGCAGCCCATACTCGAACTGCAACTGCTCGACGCCTTCCACCACCGGCTCGTTGATCAGTGTGCCGGTGCTGTCCAGGCGCATGCGCATCAGGGTGGGAATGGGATGCCCCCCGTCCGAGCTTGCGCTGCAATCGGTCGCGCCGTTGGTGTCGCTGCACGGCCGCAGGTAATACATCTCGAGCGCATAGGGGTAGATGTATGCCCCCTGTTGCGGGGCGCCGGCGCCGTCGGTGAACGGCAATTGCTTGAGGTAATTGCCTGCGAACAACACCCCGTAGCCACCGGCGCGCGTCTCCAGGTAGATCTGCTTGGCGTTCAGGGTCGGCGCGGTCGCCGCGGACCACGGCACGGCGTCGGCATCGGCATAGCGCACCACCAGCACGTCGCTGCCGCCGACGTAGTTTGCCGCGTCCACGCAGTTGGCGATCGGAAAACCGGAACTCGCGGAGGTGCCGTCGTAACCGTACACGGCGTTGGCGGCATCCAGCGCCCAGGCTTGCGTGCAGCTGCCCTTGGTGCCGCTCACGGCGGGCGTGCCGATGATCTGGCTCGGCGTGATGCCGCCCCAGAAGCTCGCCTGCCGCAGCGACCAGCCGATGCGGTCCATCGCGAAGCGCATGTTCTGCTGGTTGTAGTTGTTGGCTTCCTGCAGGTGGTAAGCCTGACGGTTGGCCATCAGCACGTTGATCAGGCCGGCCACCACGAGTGCGCCGAGCACCACCGCGATCATCAGCTCGATCAGCGAGAAACCCCGCTGGCGCACGCGCGGGGCGGACCCCGTGGTTCGAACGAGATGTTTCATCCGCCGGCCCTCGGCACGAATACGAAACTGTCGGACTCGCTGCTCTGTCCGGCGATGCCCTGCCCGTTCCACTGCACGGTGATGGTGTAGGTGCCGTCGCCGTTGCTGAGCACCTGTCCCACCGCGGCGGTGCTGGCACTGGCGGGCAGCGAAGCCTGCATCTGGCTCAGCCAGGCGTTGAGGTCATTGTTGGCGACCTGGGCGGGCGTGCAGGCCGCCGAGGAGCAGTCGGTGTAAGTGGGCATGCCGCCGCTGGTCCACACGTAGTCGCCATCGGTCACGCCCTGCGGGTTGGCCTGCATGCGATCGGCCAGGCTTCGCGCCAGCAGTACCGCGGCGCTGCGCGCGCCCGAATCCTTGGTGAAGCCGGCGCCCTTCAACTGCATCAGCGCCAGCCCGAGCAGGCCGAGGCTGAAGATCACGATCGCGACCAGCACCTCGATCATGGACACGCCACGCGCGCCGCGCGGCGAAGCGAAACGGATCATTGGTCTTGGCTCCCCGACACGCATGCGCCCCGATCCCCAATTGCGCACCTTGGAGAATGGCCGAGGCTGGATCGGCTGCCAAGCACGAGGCGACGAGTGGTCGGGAGTAGCCGACGAGCGGCAGGCGGGCCGGAATTGGCGCACAGTGGACACGCAAGGGGCCCGGGAGCTTTTGTAGGAACGCACCTG